>JBIJBH010000076.1:0-10783 GCA_044345315.1 Lysobacteraceae bacterium | reverse complement strand
TGATCGCGGTGATGTTCTTCGCGCTGATGATCGGCATCGCCGCCAGCACCATCCGCAACCGCGCCACCGCCGCCTTCGTCGAGGCCTGCCAGGGCCTGTTCGACATCTGCCTCAAACTGATCGGCTGGGTGATCCAGCTCGCGCCCTACGCGGTCGCCGCGCTGCTGTTCGGGATCGTCGCCAAGCTCGGCGTCGACGTGCTGCTGCAGTTGGCCAAATACGTCGGCACGGTGATCCTCGCGCTGTCGATCCAGATGTTCGTGGTGTTCCCGCTGCTGGTGCGCGCGTTCGGCGGGCGTTCGCCGCTGGCGTTCTTCAAGGCCGCCGAACCGGCGGTGATGACCGCCTTCTCGACCTCGTCGTCCAGCGCCACCCTGCCGACCACGCTGATGGTCGCCGAGGAGCGCCTCGGCGTGCCGCGCCGCGTCGCGCGCTTCGTGTGCACGCTCGGCGCCACCGCCAACATGAACGGCACCGCGATGTTCGAGGGCATCACGATCCTGTTCCTCGCCCAGTTCTTCGGCATCGAACTCAGCCTCGCGCAGCAGGCGCTGATCCTCGGCCTGTGCGTGCTCGGCGCGATCGGCGCGGCCGGCGTGCCCGGCGGTTCGCTGCCGGTCATCGCGATGATCCTGGCGATGTTCGGCATCCCGCCCGAAGGCATCGGCCTGATCCTCGGCGTGGACCGCCTGCTCGACATGTGCCGGACCACGGTCAACGTCACCGGCGATCTGGTGATCTCGACGATGGTCGCGCGCGGCGAACCAGACGCCGATGCGGACGACCACGCGTCGGCGGTCGGCCGCGAGTCGTGACCGCGGTCGCAGCGCTGCCCCGCGTTCGCTTGTGGGGCCGCGCGCGCGGCTGGCAGAATCGGAACGCCCCGCCCCCACCCGCGGGCCCCACGATCATGGAGAGACCTACGATGCGTACCCTGTTGGCGATCACGCTGCTCGCCGCCGCCCTCGGCACCACCGGCGCCCCCGCGCCCGCCGCCGCTTTCGGAAAGAAGCCCTGCGAAGTCAACTTCAGCCAGGAAGGCAAGTTCATGACCGGCCGCCGCTTCAGCACCTGGGACGTGGTCCCCGCGGTGTCCGTGGCCACCGCCTACAAGCGCATCTACGCCGAAGGCACCAAGGCCGGCCTGCAGGTCGCCTCGAGCGATCAGTCGTCCGGCGTCATCTCCTTCATCCAGCCCAACGGCGGCGTCGACGTCACCGGCGCCAAGGCCACGCTGCCCTGGAACGTCATCATCGAAGCCCAGGGCAAGGCGGTGAAGGTCACCGTCACCAAGACCACTCCGGGCGGTTTCTCGACCAGCGCCGACTTCCAGAAGGAATCGATGTGCGCGGTGATCGACGCCGCGCGCAATCCCTGATTCCGTAGCCTCGCGCGCCTGATCGCGCGCTGCCGCGAACGCGCCCTCCGACGCCCCGGTCTCCGCGACCGGGGCGTCGCGTTTTTCGGTCGCGACCGGCCGGCGCCGGGACAGCCGCCCCCCCGGGATGGGACAATGCGTGGCCCGCAGCCCGCCGGGCGCCGCCGACCTCCGCCCGCACGCCATGACGACGCCCAGCCGCCGCGATCTCGCCAACGCCATCCGTTTCCTCGCCATCGACGCGGTCCAGGCCGCCAATTCCGGTCATCCCGGCATGCCCATGGGCATGGCCGATATCGCCGAGGTGCTCTGGAACGATTACTACAGCCACAACCCGGCCAATCCGCGCTGGTGGAACCGCGACCGCTTCGTGCTCTCCAACGGCCACGGTTCGATGCTGCAGTACGCGCTGCTGCACCTGTCCGGCTACGACCTGCCGATCGAGGAGCTCAAGCGCTTCCGTCAGCTGGGTTCGAAGACCGCCGGTCATCCCGAGAATCACATGACCCCGGGCGTGGAAACGACCACCGGCCCGTTGGGGCAGGGCCTCGCGAATGCGGTCGGCTTCGCGCTGGCCGAAAAGCTGCTGGCGCAGCGCTTCAACCGCGAAGGCCACGCGATCGTCGATCACCGCACCTGGGTGTTCCTCGGCGACGGCTGCCTGATGGAAGGCATCTCGCACGAGGCCGCGTCGCTGGCCGGCACCTGGGGCCTGCGCAAGCTGGTCGCGTTCTGGGACGACAACAGCATCTCGATCGACGGACAGGTGCAGGGCTGGTTCACCGACGACACCCCGGCGCGGTTCGAGGCCTACGGCTGGCTGGTGATCCGCAACGTCGACGGCCACGATCCGGCCGAGATCCGCACCGCGATCGAGACCGCGCTGCAGGCCGATCGCCCGGTGCTGATCTGCTGCCGCACCACGATCGGCTTCGGTTCGCCGAACAAGGCCGGCAAGGAGTCCTCGCACGGCGCGCCGCTGGGCAAGGACGAAGTCGTCGCCACCCGCGAGGCGCTGGGCTGGGCGCACGCGCCGTTCGAGATTCCGCACGACATCGCCGCGGCCTGGGACGCGCGCAGCGCCGGTCACAACCGCGAGACCGGCTGGAATCATCTGTACGAGGACTACGTCGCGCAGTATCCCGACGCCGCCGCGGAACTCGAACGGCGGATGCGCGGCGAACTGCCGGCCGGCTTCGGCGCCGCCGCCGATGCCTACATCGCGAAGCTGCAGGCCGACGGCCCTGTGGTCGCCTCGCGCAAGGCCTCGCAGATGGCGATCGAGACCTTCGCGCCGCTGCTGCCGGAGCTGGTCGGCGGTTCGGCCGATCTGGCGCATTCCAATCTGACCCTGTGGAAGGGCAGCAAGACCGTGGCCGGCGACGACGCCGACGCCAACTACATCTATTTCGGCGTGCGCGAATTCGCGATGAGCGCGATCAGCAACGGCCTCGCCCTGCACGGCGGTTTCCTGCCCTACGACGCGACCTTCCTGGTGTTCAGCGACTACGCCCGCAACGCGGTGCGGATGAGCGCGCTGATGGGCGCGCAGGTCGTGCACGTCTACACCCACGATTCGATCGGCCTCGGCGAGGACGGCCCGACCCATCAGCCGGTCGAGCATCTGGCCGCGCTGCGCTACATCCCCGAGAACAGCCTGTGGCGGCCGTGCGATGCGGTCGAATCGGCGGTCGCCTGGCGCGCCGCGATCGAGCGCCGCGAAGGCCCGTCGTGTCTGGTGTTCTCGCGCCAGAACCTGCCGCATCAGGCGCGTTCGGAGACCCAGCTCGCCGACATCCGCCGCGGCGGCTACGTGCTGCGCGACAGCGTCGGCGCGCCGTCGCTGATCCTGATCGCCACCGGCTCGGAAGTGGGCCTGGCGATGCAGGCCGCCGAGCGTCTGGGCGAGGGCGTGCGCGTGGTCTCGATGCCGAGCACCGACACCTTCGACCGTCAGGACGCGGCCTACCGCGAGGCGGTGCTGCCGAAGGCCTGCCGCCGTCGCATCGCGATCGAGGCCGGCGTGCGCGATTACTGGCGCAAGTACGTCGGTCTCGACGGCGCGGTGATCGGCATCGACAGCTACGGCGCGTCGGCCCCGGCGGAACAGCTGTACGCGCACTTCGGCATCACCGTCGATGCCGTGGTGGCCGCCGCGCAGACGATGGACTGATCGCCGCGGGGACGGCGACGTGAGCGCGCTCCGCGCCACCGGCGGCCGCGCCTGCAGGATCGCGTGGCGGGCGGCGGCGCTGCTGTCGCTGGCGATGCCGTCCGCGTTCGCCGCATCGCCTTCCGACTGCGTGCGCGCGACATTCGCCGCCGCGCCCGCGCGCTGCGAGGAGTTCGCCGGTCTCGATCCCGCTGCGCTGCTGGCGCGGGTCGATGCGCTGCGCGGCGACGACGATCTGGCCGGCGCCGAGCGCGCGCTGGCCTGCGCTGCCCCGCGGGCGCTGGGGCTGGACGACCTGCGCACGCACTACGAACTGGTGCGCCGCGCCGGCATTCTCGAATACGGCCGCGACCGGCCCAGCGAGGCGCTGGCCGCGTTCGAATGCGCGCAGCATCTGGCCGATGCGCTGGGCGACCGCGACGCGGCCGCGAAGCAGTGGAAGAACATCGGCAGCAGCCTGCGCCGGATCGGCGATTACGCCGGTGCGATGTGCGCGCTGTCGCGCAGCCTGCGCATGCAGCGCGAGCGCGGCGATACCGCGGTCGGGCCGGTGCTCAACAATATCGCCGACGTCTATCGCGATATGGAGCAGGACGAGGACGCCGATCGCTACTACCGCGATGCGCTGCGCGTGTTCCGCGCCGCCGGCGACACCATCCAGGCCGCGCACGTCTACGACAGCCTCAGCGAGATCGCGTTCGAGCGCGGCGATGCGGCCACCGCGATCGCGCTGCTCGACGACGCCCTGCGCGCGCTGCGCGAGGAAGGCGAGGGCCGCGACACCGCGCCTCACGGCGGCATGCGCCGCTATCGACTGATGCTGCTGGCCGGCCGCGCGCGCGCGGCGATCGCCGGCAGCGATCTGGCGCAGGCGCGGGCGAGCGTCGAGGACGGTCTCGCCCTGGCTGCGGCGCACGCGCTGCCGGTGCCGGTCGAACTGCAGCTGGAAGCGGCGCGGGTCGAGCGTCTGTCGGGCCGTCGCGAGGCCGCGCTCGCGCGTCTGCGCAGCGCGCTCGCCGACGGGCCTGAAGCGCCGGGCAGCCGCGCGGCGCTGCTGCGCGAGACCGCGGAAACCCTCGAAGCCATGGGCCGCGCCAACGAGGCGCTGGCCGCGCTTCGCGAGACGCATGCGCGCGAGGTCGACGATCTGCGCGCGCAGCGCGATCGCGGACTGGCTTGGTCGAATGCGCGCTTCAATCTCAACGAATCGCGCCGGCGCATCGCCGAGGTCGAAGCCGAAAACCGCCGGCGCACGCTGATGCTGTGGTTGACCGTGGTCTCGGCGATCGCGGCGCTGTCGCTGCTCAGCCTGTATTTCCTGCGTCATCGGCAGCGCGCGCGTCTGGCCGAGGCCGCGCGGCGCGCGCGCTACGAGGAGGCGCTGGAGCACTATCGGCGCGAGGCCGATGCGCTCGCCGAAGATCGTCGCCTGCTGCAGGCGCTGCTCGACAGCCGCGACGATGCGCTCGCCCTGCTGGATGCGGAAGGCCAACTGCTGGCGGTCAATCGCGCCGCCTGCGCGCTGCTGGGCGAAGACCGCGAGGCGCTGTCCGGACGCGCGCTGTCGCAGCGCCTGTCCGCCGACGAAGCGGACACCTTCGCCCGCGCGCTGGAGCAGATGGAGGATGCGCAGCGCCAGATCCTGCCGCTGGCGCTGGGGCCGGGCGGCGCCGCGATCGGGATCGAACTGCGGCCGTGGGAACACGGCGACGGTCTGATCGTGATTGCGCTGCATCCGGACGCGCGCGAGGCGTCGGCGGCGGCGAGCGAAGCGGCCGCACCTGCGTCCGCGCCGCCGCAGGAGTCGTCGGCGGAGCCGCAGCGCAGCGGCGAGGACGAGGCCGCGCGCTTCCGGCGCGATCTGGTCGAACTGATGCTGGCGGTGATCGAGGCCTGGGAAAGCAGCACCGGCCTGCACCGGATCGAGCTGGCCGAGCGCAGCCGCATCTGGTGCGTGGGCATCGACGACGGGCGCCTGCGCGCCCGCGCGATGGAGCGTTATCTCAGCCTGTCGAAACTGCCGCGCAACCCGCGCTGGCGCGACGTGCTGCGTTCGGCCTATTTCGTGCTCGGTCAGTGCGAGAAGCTGGCGCCCGAGGCGCGCGAGGCGCTGCAGCGGCGGATCGACGGCATCCTGGCGATGACCCGCCGCGAGGCGCTGGCCTGAGCGCGAACGGTCGGTCCGGAGGGCCGGTCTGCAGGCCGTGTGGTTCAGGCCGGCGACCGTCTCCGACTCACGGTCCCAGCAGCGGGCTGCCCGGCACCGTGCAGACCACTCACGACCCTTCGAGCCCGTGGCCGTACTCGTACAGCGAATGATGCGCGCTGTCGTTGTAGCTGGCCGGGCCGGTGATGTGGATGATCGCGTTGGCATGCCCGCTGAGCGCGGAGCACTGCGTCTGCGCGATGTAGCTGGCCATCTTCCAGCGGTCGACGATGCCGCAACGGCCGTCCGGCAGCCGTTGCGCAATGCGCTCCGCGATCAGGCCTTCGGGACCGAGCAGTTCCGCGGTCTCGTCCGCGAGGGTCTGCAACTGGGTCGGGGCGTAGCTGAAGGTCGAGACGATCACCGGAGTCTGGTTGGGGCCGTTGCACCAGTTGGGCGGCATGGTGTCGTGGGGATGCGCGGTCGAGGGCAGGAGGGCGCCGGCGAGCAGCAGGGGCAGCAGCAGGGAAGTCGAACGCATGGGGTATTCGGGTCAGGCACGGAGGAGCGGCAAGCTTAGGCGGCGTCTCCGTCCCGGTCCATCCAGGTCGCGGGTACAAGCCGGGGAATTTTGTCCGCAAGCCTTTGATTCGCAATGATGATTGGTGGCAATGCCGCCGTGGCCGCGGCGGCCCGGCCTGTCCCCGCCCCGGCCCGGTTCGACCCTCCTGGTCGATGACCGCTCGTCGATAGCGTGTCGTCCGTGGCTGCGCGATCGCGATGAAGATCGAAGGTTGTTCGCGCACTGCGGTCATGCGCACGGCACGATCGATCAGGCGACGACGACGGCGACCGCGCATCCGCAGGCCTCGGTGGACGTGCAGGCCGGCGATGCGCGCAGCGGTTGCGGCGCGTACGTCGACGGGAGCGGCGCCGGCAGCTTGCGGTGGCGCATCCAGCCGACCTTCGGCGAGCAGGGCGCCGGCGGCATCCTCTCGGCGAAGGATCACCCGACGTCGAGTCCGGCCGGCCTGTACGGCAACGCATCGGCATGTGCGTGTTCCGATCGCGCATTGCGCATCGCGATCGCGATCCGCCGCGATGGCGGATCGTGGCGAACGGCGCATGATCGATCGCCCGCGACGGCCCGATCCCGCAGCATCGGGCCGTCGTCGCGCGCGCGCGGCCGCAGCCGGATGCGCGCGGCATCGGGTATACACTGCTGCGCCATGAAGCCCCGGACGGCCCATCCGCGCAGCGTCACCTTCTTCGCGCTGGCGACATCGATGCTGCTGTCGATCTGCGCGCCCGCGTCGGCCGACGGTCCGCGCTGCGTGCGATCCGCGTCCGCGGCCCGGGCGTTGCCCGATGCGGCCCTGTGCCTGCGCCGCAACGGCATCGCCGAAGGGGTCCCCGCCGAAGCGGCCGCGCAGGCCCTGTTCGCCCGCGCCGAGACCGCGGTCGCCGCCGGGCGTTTCGACGAGGCCGATGCCGCGCTCGACTGCGCCGACGCCGCGCTCGGCGCGGGCGGCAGCGGCGAGGCGCATGCGCTGGCGCGCTACGAACTGGTGCGCCGTCGCGGCATTCTGGATTACCGGCGCGAGCGCATCCCCGAGGCGCTGTCGCGTTTCGAATGCGCGCTCGCGCTGTCGACCGCACGCGAGGACCGCCGCGCGATCGCGCGCGATCTCAAGAACGTCGGCACCTCGCTGCGCCGCCTCGGCGATTACCCCGGCGCGCTGCGCGCCCTGGCCGAGAGTCTGCGCATGCTGCGCGCGGACGGCGGAGACACCGGCGCGGTGCTGCACAATCTCGCCGATCTGTATCGCGAACAGGGCGAACACGCCGATGCCCGGCGCTATTACGACGAAGCGCACGCGGCGTTCCGCGCCGGCGGAAACGCGGTGGAAGCGGCGCACGTGCTCGAGAGCATGAGCGTGATGGCGCTGGACGACGGCGATGCGGCGCAGGCCGAGCGCTGGCTGCAGACCGCCCTGCAGGACTATCGGAGCGCGGGCCACGTGCCCTATCAACTGCGGGTGCATGCGGGGCTGGCGCGGGCGGCGCTCGCGCGCGGCGAAGTCGCGGTCGCGGCCGGTCACAGCGGTGCCGGGCTTGCCCTGGCCGAGAGCGGCGATCTGGCGGTGCCCGCGGCGCTGCATCTGCAGGCGGCGCGGGTCGATCGCCTGCAGGGACGGATCCGCGCCGCGCAGGCGCGACTGATCGCCGCGCTGGCGGCGCTGCCGGCGAACGACGCCGATCGTGGTGCGCTGCTGGAGGAACTGGCGAACGTGCAGGAAGCCGACGGCGACCGGGTCGCGGCGCTGGCGACCCTGCGGCTCGCGCGCGAGGCCGAACTGGCGCTGGCGCGCGCGCGCTACGACCGCCAGCTCGGCTGGCTGCGGGCGCGCTTCGAGGCCGCGGAGCGCGACCGCACCATCGCCGCGCTCGAACACGAGAACCTGCAGCGCGAAGCCGCGCTGCGCCAGCGCACCCTGCTGCTGTGGGCGCTCGCCGGTTCGGCGCTGACCGCGCTGTTCGGCCTGTGGCTGCTGCTGCAGCGTCGCCAGCATCGTCATCGCCTCGCCGCCGCGGCGCAGGAGGCGCGCCATGAGCAGGCGCTGGCGCATTACCGCCGCGAGGCCGAAGCCCTGGCCGAGGATCGCAGTCTCCTGCAGAGCCTGCTCGACACCCGCGCCGATGCGGTCTGCCTGCTCGACACCGAAGGGCTGGTGCTGGCCGCCAATCGCGCGGCGCGTGCGCTGCTGCCGGTCGACGCCGAAGGCCTGGTCGGTCGTCCGTTGCCGGCAGCACTGGCGGACGAAGACGCCGCGGCGCTCGCGGCAGCGCTGGAGCGGATGGACGACGCCGATCGGCAGACGCTCGTGCTGCGCGGTCGCGAGGCGGCCCTGCAGGCCGAACTGGGCCAGTGGGAGCAGGGCGACGGTCTGGTGCTGATGAATCTGCGCCCGCATCGCGAGGCGGCCGCGACGCCCGAGCCGATATCGGCGCCCGCGCCGCCGCCGATGCCGGGCGTGGCCAAGGAGGCGCGCGCCGATTTCCGCGAGGCCCTGGTCGAGCTGATGCTGGCCGCGCTCGATGCGTGGGAGCGCGGCACGAATCTCAATCGCATCGAGCTGGCCGAGCGCAGCAAGCTGTGGCGCGTGCACATCGACGACGGGCGCCTGCGCACGCGCGCGATGGAGCGTTATCTCAACGCCGCCCGCCTGCCGCAGAACCCGCGCTGGCGCGACGTCGTGCGCACCGCCTATTTCGTGCTCGGCGAGGCGCGCCTCGATCCGCAGGCGCGCGACGATCTGCAGCGGCGGATCGATACGGTGCTGGCCTTCACCCGGCGCAGCGCGCTGGTGTGATTCGCGCCCGACGTTGCGGTGCTGCGCGCCGCCAGAAACGGGGTCAGGTCGAGTTCTTTGTTTCAGGAACTGAACCTGATCCCGTTTTGGAGTGACCCCGGTCTGACCGCGTTTTGCGCCGTTTCGGTCACGAAGCGCTTCGCTCACCCCGGGCCGCGAACGTGGTGCTGTCCGGAAGATCGAAGGAGGGCCGTGTGATGCGACAGGAAAGCAGACAGCCGAAGAGCAGGTCCCTCACCTTCGGTTCGGGATGACAAGGTCATGAGCGACTGGTATCGCTTCAATCCCCCAGCAACTTCACGAACCGCACAGCCCCTTCCGAAAACCCGCAGGCGCGGTAGAAGGCGTGGGCCTCGGTGCGGTGCCCCGCGCTGGTGACTTCCAGACGCGCCGCGCCGCCCTGGCGGGCGCGGCGTTCCGCGTCGCGCAGCAGCAGGCGGCCGATGCCCTGGCCGCGGGCGTCGTCGTCGACCACCAGTGCGGTGACCCGGCAGGTGGTGGTGCCCAGCGGCAGGTAATACATGAAGTCGAGCGAGAGCAGGCCGCAGACCGCGCCGCGGCTGCGGGCGACGACCAGCGCCTGGCGGTCGTTGCCCTGGACGATGGCGATGCGCTCGGCGGCCTCGGCAGCTTCGCAGGGGTAACCCAGCTGGGTGAGCAGGGCGGCGACGTCGTCGGCGTCGGCCGGGACCGCGCCGCGCAGGTCGACGGCCTCGTGGGAGTCGTGCGCGGTGCCGGTCATGGGGTCGCCTCAGCGGGTGCCGTAGACGACCACCGTCTTGCCGCGGGCGTGCAGCTTGCCGTCGGCCTGCAGTTTCTTGAGCACCCGGCCGGCCATCTCGCGCGAGCAGCCGACCAGACGGGCCAGCTCCTGGCGCGAGACCCGCAACTGCGTGCCCTGCGGATGGCTCATCGCCTCCGGCTCGCGGGTCAGATCGTGCAGGGCGCGGATGATGCGGTCGGTGACGTCGAGGAAAGCCAGACGGCCGGCCTTGCGGCTGGTGTCCAGCAGACGCCGGGAGAGCTGGGCACCGATCGCGTAGATCAGCTGCGCCGCGTCGCCGGCCAGCGGGCCTTCCAGCAGCTGGTAGAGACGCTCCTAGCCGATTTCGGCCAGTTCGCACTGGGTCCGGGTGCGCAGGACTACCTCGCGGCGGTCGCTCTCGACGAACAGGCCCATTTCCCCGACGAATTCGCCCGGACCGAAATAGCCCAGGACCAGCTCGCGACCGTCGTCCTCCTCGGTGATGATGCTCACCGAGCCGGAAATCACGTAATACAGCGTGCCGGCGGGGTCCCCGGGACGGAACACTTCGGTTCTCGGCGGGTAGCGGCGGCGATGACAATGAGAAAGGAATCGCTCGATGGTGGCGACGGTAGGCGCGAGCGGATTGGCGTTTCGGCGGAGAGGAGTCAGCGTGGCCACGGGGGGGTCGGTTCATGCGTGCCAGAACGGGGGAAGCGGCAAGAGTAGGCCTTTGTCACGCATCGGGCAAACGGTGGCGTATCCAGACCTCGCCCGGCCCCGATTGCTGCGCTGCGGCACCGGACATGGTCCCCGCTGCCGCAATGCCGCATAATCGCGCCCCCAACCTCCGCCCCCTACAGGAACCGATGCCGTGGTCAAGCCGCTGCCGCGCCTGAAGCTGCAAGGCTTCAACAACCTGACCAAAGCGCTTTCGTTCAATATCTACGATATCTGTTACGCGGTG
>JBIJBH010000075.1:0-10809 GCA_044345315.1 Lysobacteraceae bacterium | reverse complement strand
TTATTCCCACGTTTTCTTCAGGAATCTCTGTGCGACCACGATCTCCCGCGGCCCGCTTTTCTCCCTCACCTTCAAGGGGAGGGTTGGGGTGGGGATGGGGTGCTCCTCGCTTCATTGGCGGTCATCGTCGACAACAAGATGCTCAGTCCAACCCATCCCCTCCCCGGCCCTCCCCTTGAAGGGGAGGGTGAACAACAAGAGCAAGATCAACTTCCGGCACGGTGGTCGGAAATACCGACGATGAAACATATGAATGCTTTTTCGAGAGAGTTCGTGGGGATATCCCGGACCTCGGTCCGCAGCCCCACCGCCCTTTTTCACGGACACCGATCATGACCGACGAGTCCTTCTTCTCCGCGTTCGCCCGTCCCGGCATCCAGCGCCTGCGCGCCTACGACCCGGGCCACGATCTGGTCGCGTTCCGCCGTCGTTTCGAGGGGCGCCACCTGATCGAACTGGGTTCGAACGAGATGCCCTACGGCCCCAGCGCGCGCGCGAAGGAAGCGATTCTCGCCACGATCCACGACAGCTTCCGCTATCCCGATCCGCTCGGCGGCGATCTCAAGCGCGCGCTCGCGGCGAAGCATGGCGTCGAGGTCGGATCGATCCTGCTCGGCAACGGTTCCCACGAACTGCTGATGCAGTTCGCGCAGGTGTTCGCCGGACCGGACGCGGACGTGGTCGCGTCGCAGCACGGCTTCGCGGTGTACGCGATCGCCGCGCAGGCCGCGGGCGCCCCGCTGCGGGTCGCGCCCTGCCATGCCGACGATCATCCGATGCCGCGCGGGCACGATCTCGACGCGATCGCGGCGACGATCGCCGACACGACCCGGCTGGTGCATCTCGCCAATCCGAACAATCCGACCGGCACCTGGTACGGCGCCGACGCCTTCGCCGCGTTCATGCGCAAGGTGCCGGAGAACGTCATCGTCGTCGTCGACGAGGCCTACGCCGAATTCGTCGATGCGCCCGACTGGGCCTCGGCCCTGACCCTGGTGGCGCGACATCCGAATCTGGTCGTCACCCGTACCTTCAGCAAGGCCTACGCGCTGGCCGGGCTGCGCGTCGGTTATGCGATCGCCCATCCCGGGCTGATCGCGGTGATGGAGCGGGTGCGCGAGAGTTTCAACGTCAACGGCCCGGGCCTCGCCGCGGCCGAAGCCGCGCTGGGCGACGACGAGCATCTGCGCTGGGTGGTCGCGCGCAATGCCGAACAGCGCGCGGCGCTGGCCGATGCGCTGCGCGCGCGCGGGCTGCGCGTGTTTCCGTCGCAGACCAATTTCCTGCTGGTGAAATTCGCCGGCCTTCATGGGGATGAACCGGGCGACGAAGCGCAGGTCGCCGCGATCGACGCCGCCCTGATCGAACGCGGCGTGGTGCTGCGGCCGATGGGCGGCTACGGCCTCGGCCACTGCCTGCGGATCACCGTCGGCACCGCGGCGGAAAACCGCAGGCTGCTCGATGCGCTCGATGAGGTCCTTCCGGGCGAGGTCGGGGCATGACCGGCGCGCAGCGGCAGGACTGGATCGCCGGCCCGGGCCGCGCCCTGAGCGGACGCCTCCGCGTGCCGGGCGACAAGTCGGTCTCGCACCGCGCGATCATGCTCGCCTCGCTGGCCGAGGGCGTCTCGCGCATCGACGGGTTCCTCGAAGGCGAGGACACCCGCGCCACCGCCGAAGTCTTCCGGCGCCTCGGCGTGAGGATCGAAGCGCCGTCGCCGCAGAGCCGCATCGTCCACGGTGTCGGTCTGCACGGTCTGCGCGGCAGCGATGCGCCGCTGGACTGCGGCAATGCCGGCACCGGCATGCGCCTGCTCGCCGGTGTGTTGGCGGGGCAGGCGTTCGACAGCGTACTGATCGGCGATGCCTCGCTGTCGAAGCGGCCGATGCGGCGGGTGATCGATCCGCTGAGCGCGATGGGCGCGCGGATCGACAGCGACGCCGGCGGCCTGCCGCCGCTGCGCGTGCGCGGCGGCCAGCGTCTGCAGGGCATCGACTACACCCTGCCGGTGGCCAGCGCGCAGGTGAAATCCGCGCTGCTGCTGGCCGGGCTGTATGCCGACGGCGAGACCATCGTCCGCGAGCCGCATCCGACCCGCGATTACACCGAGCGGATGCTGTCGGCGTTCGGCTGGCCGATCGAATTCGAACCCGGCTTCGCGCGCGTGCGCGGCGGCGCCGGCAATGGTCATGCGCTGCGCGCGACCGACGTGCACGTTCCGGCGGATTTCTCCTCGGCCGCGTTTTTCCTGGTCGCGGCCAGCGTGGTGCCGGGCTCCGATCTCGTGCTCGAAGCGGTTGGCATGAACCCGCGCCGCACCGGCCTGCTGCAGGCGCTGCGCCTGATGGGCGCGGACATCGTCGAATCCAATGCGCGAAAGGCTGGCGGCGAGGCCGTCGCCGACCTGCGCGTGCGTCACGCGCCGCTGCGCGGGATCGCGGTGCCGGAGGCGATCGTGCCCGACATGATCGACGAATTCCCCGCGCTGTTCGTCGCCGCGGCCTGCGCCGAGGGTGCGACCGTGGTCAGCGGCGCGGCCGAGCTGCGGGTCAAGGAGTCCGATCGCCTCGCGACCATGTCCGCGGCCCTGCGCGCGCTCGGCATCCGCGTCGATGAGACCGCGGACGGCGCCACGATCCACGGCGGCGCATTCGCGTTCGACCCGACGCAGCCGCCGGTCATCGACAGCCACGGCGACCACCGCATCGGGATGGCCACCGCGATCGCCGCGCAGCGCTGCGCCGCGGAGATCCGCATCGGCGACATCGCCAACGTCGCGACCTCCTTCCCCGATTTCGACGGCCTCGCCCGCGGCGCGGGCTTCGGATTGCGCGAGGCCTGAGATTCGATCGCCTCGCAGCGGGCTGAAGCCCGCTCTGCCGGGGGGTTATTGGCTTTCGAGGGTGAAGGTGATCGGGACGGACAGAGTGCCTTCGACCGGGCGGCCGTCGCGCTGGGCGGGGCGGAAGGTCCATCTGCGGGCGGCGCGGACCGCGGCCTGATCCAGGGCGCGCGAGCGGCTGCTGCGCTCGACCACGACTTCGCTCGGCTTGCCGTCTTCGCCGACGGTGATGCGCAGGTGCACGGTGCCGGATTCGTTGTTGCGCAGGGCCTGCGCGGGGTAGTCCGGGGCGGGGCGGGAGATCGCGACCGGCAGGGTGGACGCGGCGGTGGCGCTGGCCGCGGTCTCGCCGCTGCGGGCCGGTGCGTCCTGCGGGCGCTCGGCGGGCGGTGCGGTCGGGCGCTGGGCCACGGGCGGCGGCGCCGGGGGCGGGTTGCGGCGGGCGGCCTCGGCCGCTTCCGACAGACCGCTGGCGCTGCGGCCACTGTCGGGCATCGGCGCCGGCAGCGGTTCGAACACCTGACCCTCGGCGTTCTGGCCGCGCGCCTCGGGACGATAGAAATCGGCGTTGTCGCGCAGGTCCCACCACAGCAGCAGGAACAGCAGCAGGCCCAGACCGAAGCCGGCCAGCAGCAGGCGGCGGGCGCGGGGCGAGAGGCGGGGCGGGCGGAAGGGCGAGGGCGGCGGCGCGGCGGGAGGGGCGATCGACATGCGGGCGGCGGCCGGGCGCGGGGGAGGGCCGGATTGTGCCACGGGCATCCCGGACGGTTTCGGACGCCGCGCACGCGGGCAGGCCGGGTTTCGCGGGAATTCAGCCGTCGTTGTGGCCGCGGCTTTCGGGGGATAATCGCGGTCCCCTCCCGCGTCGCGAATCCCCATGCTCGATCCCGCCCTGTTGCGCAACCAGCCCGCCGATCTCGCCGCCCGCCTGAAAGAAACGCGCGGCTACGACCTGGATGTCGCCCGGCTGATGCTGCTCGAATCCGAGCGCAAGCAGATCCAGGTGCGGACCCAGGAACTGCAGAACCTGCGAAATACCAAAAGCAAGCAGATCGGCATGCTCAAGGCCAAGGGTGAGGACGTGTCGGCGATCATGGCCGAGGTCGCGGGCTTCGGCGACGAGCTGAAGGCGAGCGAGGCGCGGCTGGAGGTGATCAAGGCCGACATCGAGGCGATCGCCGCCGGCATTCCGAACCTGCCGCACGAATCTGTGCCGCTCGGCGCCGACGAAACCGGCAACGCCGAACAGCATCGCTGGGGCACGCCGCGCAGCTTCGATTTCGCGGTCAAGGATCACGTCGAACTCGGCGCCCGCCACGGCTGGCTGGACAGCGAGACCGCGGCCAAGCTCAGCGGCGCGCGTTTCACCGTATTGCGCGGCCAACTCGCCCGGCTGCATCGCGCGCTGGCGCAGTTCATGCTCGATCTGCACACGAACGAGCACGGCTACGAGGAAACCAATGTGCCGCTGCTGGTGAATCAAGCGTCAATGCGCGGTACCGGCCAACTGCCAAAATTCAAAGACGACCTCTTTACATTGAAGTCGTCTCGTACATATGCGAAGGGCGGAAAGCCTTTCTTCGATATCATCGAAGCAGCTAAAAAGTTGCCAGAAGAGAGTTTGGATGTGCTGAGAGGAATTTCTCATGTAGTAGATCCCTTCGGAATTGTTGGCGGCATTAGTCAATCTGGCGAATGGTTGCCTCCTCCTGATGACGTTCGTCCAATTATGGATGCATTCCATGAGTTCATGGATTTGAATGAAGGTCTGCACCTCATCCCCACCAGCGAAGTCCCGCTCACCAATACCGTGCGCGAGGAAATCGTCGACGCCGAGCGCCTGCCGCTGCGGATGACCGCGCATTCGATGTGTTTCCGCGCCGAGGCCGGCAGCGCCGGGCGCGACACCCGCGGCATGATCCGCCAGCACCAGTTCGAGAAGGTCGAGCTGGTGTCGATCGCGAAACCCGACGAGAGCGACGCCGAGCACGAGCGCATGACCCGTGCCGCCGAAACGGTGCTCGAAAAGCTCGGCCTGCCGTATCGCAAGGTGCTGCTGTGCACCGGCGACATGGGCTTCGCCGCGCAGAAGACCTACGACCTCGAAGTCTGGCTGCCCTCGCAGAATACCTACCGCGAGATTTCGTCGTGCTCGAACTGCGGCGATTTCCAAGCGCGGCGGATGCAGGCGCGCTGGCGCAACCCTGAGACCGGCAAGCCGGAACTGGTGCATACGCTCAACGGCTCCGGCGTGGCCGTCGGTCGCGCGCTGATCGCGGTGATGGAGAACTACCAGAACGCCGACGGCTCGATCACCGTGCCCGAAGCGCTGCGGCCGTACATGGGTGGCGCGACCGTCATCGCCTGAGCCGCACGACGTCCGGCGCCAAACGCGGGGAACGGGCCGCAGCGCGGCCCGCTCCCCGCAGGAACGGCATCAGAACCCGATGCCCAGCGGTTCGTTGCCGGCGACAGCGACCGCGAATTCGCGGTTGAGGAACACGTTGTAACCCATCTCGCGCAGATGCACGCGCCAGTTCTCCGGGCTGCTGAAGGAGTAGTAGCGGACCGAAAAATCCGGCGCCAGTTGCTGACTGTAGGCCGTCACCCAACTGCCCGAGCTGCCGCGGTACTGGGCGCGGAATTCGAAGTTCGGGAAACCGTAGATGTAGTTCCCGTTGCAGGCGCCGAGCCAGCGCGCGCCGGTGGTGCCGGCGTACCAGTACTTGCCGGCGGTGCCGTTGAGATGCGTGGCCTGATAGGTCTGCTGCGCGGTGAAGTCCTTGAAGCGGCCGAGCAGCCAGTACCAGTCGCGGGTGTAGGTGCTGTTGCCGGGCGTGAAGGTCGCGTTGTAGTCGCAGGCGCCGGGGTCGTAGTCCTCGGTCACGCTGGACTTGGCGACGGGCGCGACCGCGAGCGTGCGCACATTGCGGTCGGCGCGACCGTGCATCCGCACGAAACGCTCGTGCGAGGCGTGCAGCGCCATCGGCGCGGCGGCGAGCCGGCCGCCGAGCGCGTGATAGACCTCCAGCGGCGACGCCTGCTGGCCTTCGACCATCGTCAGCAGCTTCGAGGCGCGACCGTTTCGCGAGACTTCGGCGACGCCGACATCGCGGCCTTCCTGGACGAAGTCGAAGTGGTGGCCGTCGGCGGTGCGTAGTTGGGCGAGGATCGCGCCGGTCTGGTTGGCCGGCGACGCGGCGCGCGTCGGCTGACCGCGGGATTCGATCGCCATGCGCGGTGCGGCGGTCGCCGCGGTGGCGACCGTGATCGCGGCGGCGAGCAGGGACAGGTGGATGAGACGGGTGTTCATGGAATGCTCCTGGATGGGGTGGGTCGGATTCAGGGTGGTTCTGATTCAGGGTGACTCGGCTTCGCCGTCGCTGCAGGCGTGTCGCTGCGGCCTGGCACACAATTCGTCGCGATCCGCGGCGGAATCCCGCCACTTGCCGACGAACGGTCGTGGCGTGCGCACGGCGACATCCGCAGCGGACGCAGTGGCGGGATCCGCCGCCGTTTTCCGACTTCCTCCATTGGCGACGGCGGCACGGCGCCTGTTCCGGCGGATTGGCCGCCGGCACAGCGCACCGCCGTTCGCCTTGTCGATGCCGGAGATGCACTGCGTCTCCACCCCTGCGAACGAATCCGGAGAATCCTCATGAAGCTGTTGTCATCCACGTTTCCCGCCGCACCTGCGCGTCTCATGCCGTGCAGCGCACTGCTCGCCGCCGCGCTCGCGCTGTGCGCGCCTGCCCATGCCGGCAACCTCACGCTCGGCACCGATCCGCTGGGCGGTGGCGGCGGGACCCAACCGACCCAGGGAGGCGGCGATGCCTTCGCGATGCCCTATCTGCCGACCATGGACCTGAGCCTGGTGATCGGCGGTGGCGGCGGGCTGTTCGTCGGCGATGTCTTCGCGCCGTGGGGCGGCGTGGTCACGGTGTCGGCCGCCGACGCCTCGGATACGCTCTGGGGCAAGTGCGTCTTCCGCTATCGCTATCGCACCGCGAACGAGGGCGCAGTGGCGTCGATCGCGACAGTCAACCGGATCTTCCGCGAAGGCCCGCCGTGGCAGGTGCTGGCCGCCGATGCGCTGCCGCCGCTGCTGCCGACCCAGAGCGCGCTGTCGTCCGGACTGATGGCCCTGCCCGAGGGCGGTTCGACGCTCTACGTCGAGGCCGACAGCGCGCTGCTCAACCCCGAGTCCGATGAAGTCGACAATCTGCGTCGGGTGACTGTGATCGTGCGCGGAGACTGCGGCTGACGCAGCGCCGCGGAGGCCGTCGACGCGCGCGTCGGCGTGGTGCGCAGCGTCGCCGGCAGACGCGCGATCAGATCGCGCACGTCCCGGGTCCTGCGGTCGTGCTCGCCGAAGGCGCGACGACGGATCTGCAGCGCTTCGCGCAGCAAGGGCGCGGCCTGATCGGCGCGTCCGCTCTCCAGCAGCGCGCCGCCCAGCGGTACCAGCACCGTGGCGAGGCGCTCGTGACCGGCCGGCAATCGCTTGCGATAGATCGCCAAGGCCGCGCGCATCCGCTGCTCGCCGGCCTCGGTCTGCCCCTGTTGCACCAGCACGACGCCCAGCCGGTTCAGACCCATCGCGACCAGATCGTGATCCGCGCCCAGGCGTTCGGACTGCAGCCGCACGGCATCGCGATAGCCTTGCGCGGCCTCCTGCCAGCGCCCCTGGGCCTCGCGCAGGCGTGCGAGGTTGTAGAGCGTCGATCCGCGCCAGTGATGATCGGGCGGATAGAGCGCGATCGCATCGCGGAAACGGCGCTCGGCCGCAGCGTGGTCACCGGTCTGATACAGCAGCTGGCCGAGGTCGTTGAGATTGAGCGCGACCATCTCGTGGCGTTCGCCGAGCGTCTGGCGGCGCATCTCCAGCGCCTGTTCGAGCAGCCGCAGCGCCTGCGCCGTGTCGCCGCGATCGCGCAGGGTGATGGCATGGTTGTTGAGCAGCAGAGCGACCGCGGGATGGCGTTCGCCGACCGCGGCCCGCATCGTCGAAAGCGCCTCGCGATAGAGTTCGTCGGCGGCGGCGTGGTCGCCCAGACCGCTGTGCGCCCAGGCCAGGTCCGAGAGGCTGTTGGCGAGTTCCGGATGTCCTGCGGGCAGTGCGGCGCGGTTGATCGCCAGCGCGCGCTCGAAGAAGCGCACCGCTTCGGTGTGTTCGCCGCGCAGGCGCAGCACGCGACCGAGATCGCCCAGCGCATCGGCGACCTCGGGATGGCGCTCGCCGTGGGCCGCGAGACGCATCGTCAGACTGCGCCGGTAGAGCGATTCGGCCTGCGCCAGACGCCCGTCGCGCTCGTGCGCCGCGCCCAGGTCGTTGAGCGTGTGCGCGATCTGGACGACATCACGCGGCTGGGCGGCCTCGAAACCCGCCAGCGACAGCCGCAGCAGCGCCTCGGCGTCCGCGTGACGGCCGACGTCGAGCAGCAGCCGCGCATTGCTGCGGCGCGCGCGCGCCAGGGCTTCCGGCCGCTGCGGCGTCATCGCCTTCGCCAGCGCCAGTTGGCGCGTCAGCAGCGTCCCCGCCCGCTGGAATTCGCCGAGCTTGCGGTAGGCCTCGCCGACCGTGTCCAGCAGTTCGATCTGCAGCTCGGGCTGACCATCGAGCGCCGGTTCGATCTCCGCCCAGCCGCGGTCGATGAGCTCGCGTGCGGTGAGTTTCGCCCCGCCGGCGCGTTCGGGGTCGGCGGCTTCGAGCAGGCGCAGCACCAGCGCCTGCGTCTGGCGCGCCTTGATGGCCTCGGCGCGGGCGCGGTCGCGCTCCTCGGCGATGGTGCGTCCCTGCACGGTCGCGGTCACCGCATAGGCCGTCACCAGCGCGAACAGCGCGGTGCCGGCGGCGACCGCCCAGGCGTTGCGGCGGATGAACTTGCCGCCGATGTAGCCCAGCGATTCCGGACGCGCCCGCACCGGGCGGCCCTGCCGCCAGCGTTCGAGATCCTCGATCAGGGCCTCCGCCGAACCGTAGCGCCGCTCCGGTTCCTTGCGCAGCGCCATCAGCACGATGTTGTCCAGATCGCCGCGCAGCCGTCGGCGCAGGGCGCCGGGCGTCGTCGCGCGCGCCGCGCACAGCGCGAGGTCGCCGTCGCCGACGCGCTCGCTCGGGCGCACGGCGGGCGTGGTGCAGATCGCGGCTTCGAGCGCGCGCTGGGTCGGATCCTCCACCCGCTGCGCGCGATGACCGCACAACAGTTCGTACAGCAGCAGCCCGAGCTGATAGATGTCCGCCGACGCCGCCGCGCTGCGGCCCAGCACCTGTTCGGGCGTGGCGTAGTCCGGCGTGAACATGCGGGTCGCGGTGCGGGTCGCCGGCGCGGCCTCGATGCCGTCGTCGGAGAGCACCTTGGCGATGCCGAAATCCAGCAGCTTCACGCGCCCGTCTTCGCCGACCAGGATGTTCGAGGGCTTGAGATCGCGGTGCGCGACCAGATGCCGGTGCGCATGCGCGATCGCCTGCGCGATCTGCACGAACACCGCGACCCGCGCGTCGATGTCGAGACGCCGTCGGTCGCAGTGCAGGTCGAGCGGCTCGCCGGCGACGTATTCCATCACCAGATAGGGGCCCGCCTCGCGATCGCGTCCGCCATCGAGCAGGCGGGCGATGCCCGGATGGTTCAGGGTCGCCAGGATCCGGCGCTCCTGCGCGAAACGGCGCAGGAAGTCGTCGGAGTCGGCGCCCGCGCGCAGACGCTTGAGCGCACCGGCCTGCACGAAGCCCTCGTCGCGCCGTTCGACGCGGTACACGCTGCCCATGCCGCCGCGGCCGAGCATGGCCACCGGCGTCCACGGCCCGATGCGTGCCGGCAGCGGTGCATCGTCCTCGTCTTCGCGCGCCCGCGGCAGCGCCTCGAACAATGCGCGCCAGCGCGGTTCGGCCTGTGCGGGCGGCTGCAATCCGGCCGAGGGATCGTCGGCCAGCGCGAGCAGTTCGCGCAGATCGGACGCAGCCCCGGGCTGTTCGCGCTCGCAGGCCGCGAGAAAGGCCTCGCGCTCCGCGCCTTCGAGATCGAGCGCGCGGTCGAACCACGCATCCAGTCGGGCGCGCGCATCCTGCACGCCGCCGGTCGCGGTCACGGCGTCTCCAGCGCCTTCAGCAGCCAGGCGCGGGCGCGGGTCCAGTCGCGCTGCACCGTGCGCAGCGGGGTCGACAGTGCCTCGGCGGTTTCTTCTTCGGTCATGCCGGCGAAGTAGCGGCATTCGACCAGCCGCGCCAGCCGCGGATTGAATTCGGCCAGACGGCCCAGGGCGTCGTCGATCGCGATCAGCCGTTCCGGGGTATCGCCGGCGATGGCCAGATCCGGCTGCAGGGTGACGAACACGGCGCCGCCGCCCCGCTTGGCGGCCATCCGGCTGCGCGCGTCGTCGATCACGATCCTGCGCATCGCGCGCGCGCTGATCGCGAAGAAGTGGCCGCGATCGTGCCAGGCGACGCCGTCCTCCTCGACCAGCTGCAAATAGGCCTCCTGCACCAGACTGGTCGTGTCGAGCAGGACGCCGCGCTGGCCGCCCCGCGCCAGCTGTCGATGGGCGATCGCGCGCAGCCGGTCGTAGACCAGCGGGACCATGCGGTCGAAGGCGTCGCGGTCGCCGGCGTGGTGCCGCTGCAGGAGCCGGGTGATGTCGGGCGTCGTGTCCATGCCGATCCTGTGCGAGCTGGGGAGTCCTCCCCGGATGCGTAAAAAACGACCGAATCCGGACGGCATCGCAGCGCCGGGCGCCCGATTCCTATTGCTTTCGGCCCGAAAAAAGGTAAATTCCGCCAATTGTTCTGCTGATGGAATGCCGAAATGAACGACCTCAACGACCTCTACTACTTTGCGATGGTGGTCGAGCACTCGGGGTTCGCCGCCGCCGAACGCGCCCTGGGCATCCCCAAGTCCCGCCTCAGCCGGCGCATCAGCCAGCTCGAAACCGACCTCGGCGCGCGTCTGCTGCAGCGGTCGACCCGCCGT
>JBIJBH010000055.1:0-12179 GCA_044345315.1 Lysobacteraceae bacterium | reverse complement strand
CGGCGCAGACCATTCTCGATCGGGCGAAGGAAGAGAACGCCGACATCATCGGCCTCTCCGGCCTGATCACGCCGTCGCTGGAGGAGATGAGCCATGTCGCGCGCGAAATGCAGCGCCAGGGCTTCGCGATGCCGCTGCTGATCGGCGGCGCCACCACCTCGCGCGCGCACACCGCGCTCAAGATCGATCCGCACTACACCGCGCCGACGGTGTGGGTGAAGGACGCCTCGCGCGCAGTCGGCGTGGCGCAGTCGCTCATTTCGCGCGACCTGCGCGAGGCCTTCGTCGCCGCCAACGATGCCGATTACGCCGAAATCCGCACCCGCCATCGCAACCGCGGCGACGCCAAGCGGCTGGTATCTCTGGAGAAGGCCCGCGGCCAGAAGTTCGACGGCGGCTGGGACGATTACACGCCGCCGGCGCCGCGCAGCCCCGGGCTGACCGTGTTCGACGACTACCCGCTGACCGAACTGATCGCGTACATCGACTGGACGCCGTTTTTCTCCACCTGGGAACTGGCCGGCAAGTATCCGGCGATCTTCGACGACGCGATCGTCGGCGCCCAGGCGCGCGAGCTGTACCGCGACGCGCGCGCGATGCTCGACCGGATCGTCGCGGAAAAGTGGCTGACCGCGAAGGGCGTGTTCGCGATCTGGCCGGCGAACAGTGTCGGCGACGATGTCGTGGTTTCCCTTCTCCCGGGAGGAGAGGGGCTCGAAACCACCCTGCACTTCCTGCGCCAGCAGACCGACAAGCCCGCCGATCGTCCGGACTTCTGCCTCGCCGATTTCGTCGCGCCGCAGGCGTCGGGGAAGCAGGACTGGATCGGCATGTTCGCGGTGACCGCGGGGCTCGGCATCGAGCCGCATGTGGCCCGCTTCGAGGCCGCGCACGACGACTACAACGCGATCCTGCTCAAGGCGCTGGCCGACCGGCTCGCCGAGGCCTTCGCAGAACGCCTGCACCAGCGCGTACGCACCGAATTCTGGGGCTACGCCGCTGACGAGACGCTGGACAACGAGGCCCTGATCGCCGAGTCCTACCGCGGCATCCGCCCGGCGCCGGGTTACCCGGCCTGCCCCGAGCACAGCGAGAAGGCGACGATCTTCCGCCTGCTCGATGCGACCGCGCACGCCGGGATGTCGCTGACCGAGAGCTTCGCGATGCTGCCGGCCGCGGCGGTGTCGGGCTACTACTTCAGCCATCCGCGCAGCCAGTACTTCGGGGTGTCGAAGGAACAGGTCGAGGACTACGCCCGCCGCAAGGGTGTGTCCCTGGCCCAGGCCGAACGCTGGCTGGCGTCGAATCTGGATTACGATCCGGAGTGACGGGCGCTGTCGCGCCCTGCCGTGCATCGCCCGTGACCGACACCCTCGTTCTCTCCCACGCCAACGGATTTCCGCTGCCGGTGTACCGGCAGCTGTTCGAGGCGCTGGGTCCGGAGTTCGCGACCACCGGCATGCTGCGCTTCGGTCACGATCCCGCGCGCCCGGTCACGCCGGACTGGCCGTATCTGGTCGACGAATTGGTCGAATTCGTCAGCGCCCTGCCCCGCACCGGCGACCGACTGTGGCTGGCCGGGCATTCGCTCGGCGGGTATCTGAGCGTGCTCGCGGCGGAGCGACTGGGCACGAAGATCGCCGGGATCGTGCTGCTCGATTCGCCGGTGATCGCCGGGATCAGCGCCGCGGCCGTGCGTCTGGGTCGGGTCACCGGGCTCGACCGGCTGATGATGCCGCTCGACGCCACCCTGCAGCGGCGCCGGCGCTGGCCCGATGTCGAAGCCGCGCACGCGCATTACGCCGCCAAGGCTGTGTTCGCGCGCTGGGACCCGCGGGTGCTGCGCGACTACGCCGAGCACTGCACGGTGCCGGCCGGCCGCGATCGCCGTGAACTGCTGTTCGACCGCGATATCGAATTCCGCATCTACCGCTCGCTGCCGACGCAGCGGGTGGCCGACGTCGGCGCGCGGCTGCGGGTGCCCGTGGCCTTCATCGGCGGCCGCCGTTCGCGCGAGCTGCGCAGCATCGGCCTGCGCGCCACACGCGCGCTGGTGGGTGCACGGCTGTACTGGTCCGGCGGAAGCCATCTGTTCCCGATGGAAGCCCCGGACGAAACCGCCGCCCTGATCCGCAGCGCGATCGACGCGATGCGCGGGGCCGCAGACGATCACGGGAAGGACAGCGCATGAGCGACGAGAGCGACGCCGCGGCCCGCGACAACGAAGATTTCCTGCTGCGCCACGCCGCGCCCGGGCGGATCGGCCTGTGCGCCGGCGGCGACGGCATCAGCAGGCTGATCCGCAAGGCGCAGGCGCCGCTGACCGACGACGGCCACCGCAGCCTGTGGTCGCATGCGTTCCTGTTCAGCGAGCGGCGCAGCGACGGCCAGTGGTGGGTGCTCGAATCCGATCTCGACCTGCGCCACAGGCAGATGCGGCTCGGCGTGCAGGAAAACCGGCTGTCGCGCTATTTCGACGCCGACGCCTTCCCCAACATCGCGGTGCTGGATTTCGGCCTCGACGACGCGCAGACGCGGCAGGTGTTGACCGCCGGCCTGGACCTGCTGTCCGGGCTCACTCATTACTCGCTGAGCGAACTGGTCGGCACGATGTTGGCGATGTACAGCACCCGTCTGCGCCAGCGCGGCAACCTGCTGGCGAAGGAAGGCGCGCTGTACTGCTCGGCGATGGTCCAGCACTGCTACGCCGCGGCCGGCATCGACCTGCTGCCGGGGGTCGGCGGCAAGAATCTCGCGCCGCACGACATCGCCGACTCGCCGCTGCCGCACAGTGCGCATCGCCTGATCCGCGACCTCGGCGTTTCCCGCCTGCGCGGCCTCGCGCAGAGCGCGGAAGACCTGCTGCTGACCCCGGTGAACGAATTGCTGTGATCGCTGGCCCAGCGCGAAGAACGGATCGAAACCCGGGCCGCGTCCGGCGCAGAGGGCTGTAATGCGGCAGCAACGCCGGTGGCGCCGGCGTTGGTTTCACGCGAGTGTCGGACGGGCCGGGCTCAATCCTCGACCAGCGCCGCCTGATGCACACCCGCCACCGCGCGACCCGACGGATCGGCGGCGTTGGCGAAGGCCGCGTCCCAGGCGATCGCCGCGGGCGACGAGCAGGCGATCGACTTGCCGCCCGGCACGGTCGACGCACATCCGTCGCCCGGGAACTGCTGCTCGAAGATGCGGCGATAGAAATACGCTTCCTTCGTCTGCGGCGGGTTGATCGGGAAGCTCTGCTCGGCCGCCGCGAACTCGGCATCGGTGACGTGCGCGTCCGCGTGCGCCTTCAGCCCGTCGATCCAGCCGTAGCCGACGCCGTCGCTGAACTGCTCCTTCTGCCGCCACAGGATGCTGTCCGGCAGATAGCCCTGGAAGGCTTCGCGCAGCACCGCCTTCTCGATCGGACGTCCGCCCTGCGGGCCCGGCCGCACCATCTTCGCGGCGGCGTCCATGCGCATCGCCACGTCGAGGAATTCCACGTCCAGGAACGGCACCCGCGCCTCCACGCCCCAGGCCATCATCGCCTTGTTCGCGCGCAGGCAGTCGTAGTTGTACAGCGCGTCGAGCTTGCGGATGGTCTCGGCGTGGAATTCGCGCGCGTTCGGCGCCTTGTGGAAATACAGATAGCCGCCGAACACCTCGTCGCTGCCCTCGCCGGACAGCACCATCTTCACGCCCATCGCCTTGATCCGCCGCGCCAGCAGGTACATCGGCGTGGAGGCGCGGATCGTGGTCACGTCGTAGGTCTCGATGTGGCGGATCACCTCCGGCAGCGCGTCCAGACCTTCCTCGAAGGTGTAGGTGAAGCCGTGGTGCACCGTGCCCAGCGCCTCGGCCGCGATCGCGGCGGCGGCGAGATCGGGCGAACTCTTCAGCCCGATCGCGAACGAATGCAGACGCGGCCACCAGGCTTCGGTCTGGCCGCCGTCCTCGATGCGGCGGCGGGCGAAACGCGCGGCGCAGGCCGCGACCAGCGAGGAATCCAGGCCGCCCGAGAGCAGCACGCCGTAGGGCACATCGCTCATCAACTGCCGGTGCACCGCACCCTCGAAGGCTTCGCGCAGTTCGCGCGCGGAGACCTGCGCGCCCTCGGTGAAGCCGTAATCGCGCCAGGCGCGTTCGTAGTAGCGATGCAGCCGGCCGGTCGCGCTGTCGAAATAATGCCCCGGCGGGAACTGGGCGACATCGTCGCAGACCCGCACCAGCGCCTTCATTTCGGAAGCCACCCAGACCCGGCCGTCGGCATCGTGGCCCCAATACAGCGGACACACGCCGATCGGGTCCCGCGCGATCAGATAACGTCCCGCGGCGCGATCCCAGAGCACGAAAGCGAAGATGCCGTTGAGCCGGTCGAGCCAGGCGCCGAAGTCGCCGTCGCCGCGCGCCTTGCTCTCGGCGTAGAGCGCGTTGATGACCTCGCAGTCGGAGCCGGTCTGGAACGCGTATGGACGGCGCAGCGCGCCTTCGAGCAGACGATGGTTGTAGATCTCGCCGTTGACCGCCAGCACCAGATCTCGGTCTTCGGAGTACAGCGGCTGCGCGCCGCCGGCGGGGTCGACGATGGCGAGGCGCTCATGCACCAGCAGCGCCTGCGGTTCCGCATGCACGCCCGACCAGTCCGGGCCACGATGGCGCTGGCGCGCGGACAGGGACAGCGCGAGCGGTCTGAGCGGACCGAGATCTGCGCCCTGGCGCAGATCGAATACACCGAGAATCGAACACATGGCGAGAGCTCCTGGGAGGTTTTTCGGGCGCCGAAAGCGCGAAACCCGCGCTTTCGGCGCGGGTTTCTGGGACTGGGCGGTGTCGCTGGAACTTATGCCTAGTCGCCGTTTCGCCTCGCGCGCACGGTGTTTCCGCAATTGTTGTTGCGGTTGTTCAGGCCGTTGCGATAGAGAGAGCGGCGGGTCATTGGCCGACCTTACCCCGCACGCCGCGGGGTTGGCAAGCCCCGCAGCGGCATGAAATCCATTGCATTCGCCGTTTCTCGACTGCGATCAGAGCGCAGCCAGGGCCGCACGCACCGCGGCCAGCGCCCGCTGCACCTCGGCCGGGTCCTGCGGGGCATGCGCCTGATCGGGCAGTTCGACCAGGGTGCAGGCGTTGCCCAGCGCACGCAGCGCGGCGCAGGCGCGGCGCGACTGTTCGACCGGCACGATCTCGTCGGCGCTGCCGTGCACGATCAGGGTCGGCGGCATGTCGTGGACCAGATGATGCAGGGGCGATGCCGCGCGGGCGGGCTGGCCGTCGAGCAGCCGCGCGACGGTCGGACGTACCCAGTCGGGGCCATGTTCGGGCAGCGGACCGAGATCCCAGGGGCCCCAGAGCACGATCAGCCGCGCGGGACGTTTCGACGGATCGGCATCGCGCGCGACCCAGGCCGCCAAGTGGCCGCCCGCGGAGCCGCCGAGCAGCGCGATCCGATCCGGATCGATCCGCAGCCGCTTCGCGTTCGCGCGCAGCCAGGCGAGCACGTCGGAGACATCGTCCGCGGGCATCGGCCAGCGCACGCCGTCCTGCGCGGTGAGACGGTAGTCCATGCTGAAGGCGACCACGCCCTCGCGCGCGGCCATCGTCGCCAGATCGCGCAGTTCACCGCGATCGCCGGCCGCCCAGCCGCCGCCGTGCACCATCAGCACGGCACGACGGTCGGCGGCAGTATCGTCGGTGTCGTACACATCCACCGCCAGCCGATGCGGGCCGACGAATTCGGTGCGCGCCGGTCCGTCCGCCGCCCGCCCGCAGCCCGCGATCAGCAGGCACAGGATCGCGAGCAGCGGACGCAGCGCAGTCATGATCCGAGCAGCATCTTCTCGATCACGGCGAGATACAGATCCGGCAGCCGCTCGAGATCCGCCACCGCAACGTGCTCGTCGACCTTGTGGATGCTGGCGTTGACCGGGCCGATCTCGACGCAGTGCGCGCCGAGCGGCGCGATGAAGCGCGCGTCGGAGGTGCCGCCGGCGGTGTTCTCTTCCGGCGGCGCACCGGCGAACTCGGTCAGCACCGCACGCGCGGCCACGCGCAGCGGGCCTTCCGGGGTGTAGAACGGCTCGCCGCCGCGATGCCAACGGATCTGATACTCGAGTCCATGCCTGCGCAGGATCGCATCGCACTGGGCTTCGAGCCGTTCCGCGGTCCAGGTCGGGTTGTAGCGCAGGTTGAACAGGACCTGCAGCTCGCCCGGAATCACGTTGTTGGCGCCGGTGCCGGCGTGGATGTTGCTGATCTGCAAGCTGGTCGGCGGGAAATTCTCGTAACCCTCGTCCCAGCGCCACGCGGCAAGTTCGGCCAGCGCCGGCATCGCCAGATGGATCGGATTGCGCGCCTTCTCGGGGTAGGCGACGTGGCCCTGGATGCCCTTCACGGTCATCGTCGCCGACAGCGTGCCGCGGCGCCCGACCCGCAGCAGATCGCCGAGCGTCGCTTTCGACGACGGCTCGCCGGTGACGCACCAGTCGATGCGCTGACCGCGTTCGCGGAACAGGTTCGCGACCTTGGGCACGCCGTCGATCGCATCGCCCTCCTCGTCCGACGTCAGCAGCAGACCGAGGGTGCCGGGATGGTGCGGATGCGCGGCGACGAATCGTTCCAGCGCGATCACGAACGCGGCCACGCTGCCCTTCATGTCCGCCGCGCCGCGGCCGTAGAGATTGCCGTCGCGGATCGTCGGCACGAATGGATCACTGGTCCACTGCTCGACCGGCCCGGGCGGGACCACGTCGGTGTGGCCGAGGAGGATCAGGACCGGACCGCCGTCGCCATGCGTGGCCCACAGATTGTCGGTCTGGCCGAAGCGCAGGTGTTCGCAGCGGAACCCGACGCGCTGCAGGCGCTCGGCGATCAGCGCCTGACAGCCCGCGTCCTCGGTGGTGATCGAGCGGCGTGCGATCAGATCGCGGGCGAGGTCGAGGATAGCGGACATCAGCCGACCCCGAAGCGCTTCTTGAACCCGTTGTCGGAAAAGCCCTGACTGACGACGCCGTCGTCGGTCACGACCACCGGGCGGCGGATCAGCTGCGGGTACTCCTTGAGCAGCAGCTTCCACTCGGCGTCGGAGCCTGGCGTCTTGCGGTTGTCAGGCAGATTGCGCCAGGTGGTCGAGGACTTGTTGATCATCGCGTCCCAGCCGCCGAGCGCATCCTTCCATGCCGTCAGCGTTTCCGGCGACTGACGATCGTCGCGGTAATCGACGAAATCGTGCGCGATGTCGAAGCGCTTGAGCCAGTTGCGGGCTTTCTTGCAGGTGTCGCAGTTTGCGAGGCCGTAGAGCGTGGTCATGGCATTCCGTATTGTCTGTAGAGCGGATCGAAGATCCGCTGCGATCTCTCCGGAGAGGGGATAGCGGATCTTCGATCCGCTCTGCAACGCATTGATCAATCGGCCAGGCCGCGCAGCAGATCGTTGATCGAGGTCTTGCTGCGGGTCTTCTCGTCGACCTGCTTGACGATCACCGCGCAGTACAGCGAATGCGAACCGTCGGCGGCCGGCAATTGGCCGGAGACCACGACGCTGCCCGGCGGCACCGAGCCGTAGGAAATCTCGCCGGTGGCGCGATTGTAGATGCGGGTGCTCTGGCCGAGGAACACGCCCATGCCAATCACGCTGTGATGGCCGACGACGAAGCCTTCGACGACTTCCGAGCGCGCGCCGATGAAGCAGTGGTCTTCGATGATGGTCGGGCTGGCCTGCAGCGGTTCGAGCACGCCGCCGATGCCGGCGCCGCCTGACAGATGGCAGTGCTTGCCGATCTGCGCGCAGCTGCCGACCGTGGCCCAGGTGTCGACCATCGTGCCTTCGCCGACGTAGGCGCCGATGTTGACGAAGCTCGGCATCAGCACCACGTCGCGGCCGATGTGGGCGCCGCGGCGGGCGATCGCGCCGGGCACCACGCGCGCGCCGAGCGCGCGGAACTTCGCTTCGTCGAAGCCCTCGAAACGCGCCGGGACCTTGTCCCAGAACGGCGCCGGCTGCGCGTCGACCAGCTGCATCTCCTGGGTGCGGAAAAACAGCAGCACGGCTTTTTTCAGCCATTCGTGCACGGTCCAGCCGCCGTCGGCGTCCGGGCTGGCGACCCGGAATTCGCCGGCTTCCAGACCGGCGATCGCGCGGTCCACGGCCGGGCGCACGCGCTCGGCGATCTCGTCGGCGCCGAGGTCGGCGCGGCGTTCCCAGGCGTCGTCGATGACGGTCTGCAGTTCGGTGGCGGTGCTCATGCGGGGGATGATCTTCTGTCGTGTGGGGAAAAGGCGTCAGCCCGGCGCGGCGGCGTCGAGGCTCGCGCGCAGATCGGTGCGCAGCGCCTCGCTGCGCGACTCGTCGAGCGCGCGATCGTCGTCGCCGGCGATCAGGAATACGTCCTCGGCGCGTTCGCCGAAGGTGGCGATGCGCGCGTCGTGCACGCGCACCCGCTGCCGGCGCAGCACGTGGGTCACGTCGGCGAGCAGGCCCGGACGGTCGGTACAGATCAGGCTCATGCGGGTGCGCGCGCCGTCGGCGACCGATTCGAGATCGATCCTCGGCGCGATCCGGAAATGCTTCAGATGCCGCGGCTGCTGCCGACGCGAAGGCAGCAGGCGGTCGAGATCGCCGGCCAGCGCCTGGCGCAGGGCATGTTCGATCTGCGCGACCGCGGGCGGATGCTGCGGGTCGTTGGGCAGCACGTGGAAGGTGTCGAAGATGGTGCCGTGCGGGGCATCGAGCGCGCGCGCCTGCTGGATCGCGAGGCCGAGGCGGTCGAGGGTGATGACGATCGCCGCGAACAGACCGTCGCGATCCGCCGCGTTGACGAACACCTCGTAGCCGCCGGCATCGCCGCGCAGCAGCCGCGCTCGGATCGCGGTCGCGCCCGGGGCCACGCCGTCCAGCGCCGCGGCCTGCCAGGCGATCTGGTCGGGACGGCTGCGCAGGAAATTCTCGCGCGGCATGCGCGCGAACAGCGCATCGATGGCCCCGGCGGCGAAACTCTCGCCGGCGAGCCGTTCGCACGCCAGCGTCTGATTCTCGGCGATGCGTTCGTCCGCGGCCACCGGATGCTCGAGACCGCGGCGCAGCGCGAAGCGGGTCGCGGTGTGCAGATCGGCCAGCAGCCGGTCCTTCCAGGCGTTCCAAAGCTTGGGCGAAGTGCCGGCGATGTCGGCGCAGGTCAGGAGATACAGATGATCCAGGCGCTGACGATCGGCGACCTCGGCGGCGAAACGGTGGATCACGTCGGGGTCGGTGATGTCCTGCTTCTGCGCGGTCACCGACATCAGCAGATGTTTGCGCACCAGCCATACGACCAGCGCGGTGTCGGCCTCCGAGAGACCGTGCGCGAGACAGAACTCGCGCGCATCGACCGCACCGAGCTCCGAATGATCGCCGCCGCGGCCCTTGCCGATGTCGTGGAACAGGCCGGCGAGCAGCAGCAGTTCCGGCTTGCGCAGCGACGGCCAGACCGTGTGCGCGGTGGAGAAGCGCTCGTCGGCTTCGCCGGCGGCGAAGATCGCCAGATTGCGCAGTACGGCCAGCGTGTGCTGATCGACGGTGTAGACGTGGAACAGGTCGAACTGCATGCGCCCGGAAACCTGCGCGAACGCCGGAATCCAGCGCCCGAGCACGCCCAGCCGCGCCATGCGTTCGAGCACCTTCACCGGCTGCGGCCCGCGCAGCAGCGCCAGGAACTGTTGGCGCAGCAGATGATCGGCCTCGGCGTAGGCCGGAATCTTCACCAGGGTCTCGGCCAGCGACCACGCGGTCATCGAATGCAGACCGCGGCAGTCGGGATGCGAGGCCCAGGCCGCGAACAGTTCGAACACCTCGGCGACGCCGCGCTGCAGCCAGGCGCGATCGCGTACCGCGAGGTAGCCGCGGCGCAGCTCGAAGTGCGCGTCGATCGGCAGCACTTCGCCTTCGCCTTCGAGCTGTTCCTCGAAACGCTGCAGCAGGCGGTCGTTGATCCGCAGCACCCGCGCGGCGCTGCGGTAGAAGCCCTGCATCATCTGCTCGACCGCGAGATTGTCGGCGTCGTCGGTGTGGCCGAGCCGCGCCGCGAGCTTTTTCTGGTAATCGAAGCGCAGCCGCTCCTCGCGCCGGCCGGCGACCAGATGCAGGCCGTAGCGCAGCCGCGACAGCGCCTTGCGCTCGCGTTCGAGGGTATCGAATTCGACCGCTCCGATCTGGCCGAAGGCCAGCATCGAGGCGAGGTCGCCGCTGCCGAGCAGGCGCTGCGCCATCCAGCGCAGGGTCTGGATGTCGCGCAGCCCGCCGGGGCCGTCCTTCAGATTGGGTTCGAGGTTGTCGGAGGTATCGCCGAAGCGCGCATGGCGACGACGCTGTTCGTCGACCTTGATCCGGAAGAAATCGCGCGCCGGCCATACCCGTTCCGGCGCGATCGCGCTGCGCAGCGCGGTCTGCGCGTCTTCGTCGGCGACCAGCGGCCGCCATTCCATCATCGCGGTCAGCACGGTCTGGTCGTCCGCGGCCTCGGTGCACTGCGCCGGCGAACGCACCGCCTGGCTGGCCTGCAGGCCGACATCCCACAGCAGCGCCAGGAACCGCGCCAGCGCCTCGCGCTGCGCCTGCTGCGTCTCTTCGGCGCCGAGCACCAGCAGATCAATATCCGACTGCGGGAAGAGCTCGCCGCGGCCGTAGCCGCCGATCGCGAACAGGGCCAGCCCGCTGCCGTCCGGCACGCAGCGCGCCCAGGCCGCACGCAGTTGCGCGTCGACCGCCGCCGCGCGCGCCGCGACCAGCGTATCGACCTCGTCGCCGCGATCGAAACGCGCCGCCAGCGCGGCGTCGGCCGTGGCCAGCGCAGCGCGGGCGGCGGCGGCCCAGGCCGCGTCGCCGTCGGGCGTCGGAGGAAGATCAGCAGAAGCCGCAGGCGTGGGGGCGGCGGCGCTCATGCTCAGAGATCGTTGTCGTCGCCGGGCACGCGGGTCAGGATTTCCGCCCCGTCCTCGGTCACCGCGATGGTGTGCTCCCACTGCGCCGACAGGCTGCGGTCCTTGGTGACCACGGTCCAGCCGTCGGGCATCAGCCGGGTCTTGTGACCGCCTTCGTTGACCATCGGCTCGATCGTGAAGGTCATGCCCGGGCGCAGCACCAGCGCGTCGCTCTGCGGGCTGTAGTAATGCAGCACCTGCGGATCTTCGTGATAGACCCGGCCGATACCGTGGCCGCAGTATTCGCGCACCACCGTGAACCGCTCGGACTCGGCATAGCTCTGGATCGCGCGGCCGATGTCGCCGAGGGTGGCGCCCGGACGGACCGCGCGGATGCCGCGGAACATCGCCTCGCGGGTGGCGTCGACCAGACGCCGGGCCATCACCGAGGGCGCGCCGACGCAGTACATCCGGCTGGTGTCGCCGTGCCAGCCGTCCTTGATGACGGTGACGTCGATATTGATGATGTCGCCGTCCTTGAGCACCTTGGACGGGCTCGGGATGCCGTGGCAGACGACGTTGTTGACCGAGGTGCAGATCGTGGCCGGGAAGCCCTTGTAGCCGACGTTGGCCGGGATGGCCCCCTGCACGTTCACGATGTGGTCGTGGCAGATGCGGTCCAGTTCGGCGGTGCTCACGCCGGGCTTCACGTGCGGGGCGACGACCTGCAGCACTTCGGCGGCCAGACGGCCGGCGACGCGCATGCGCTCGATGTCTTCGGGGGTCTTGTAGGTGATCGGCATCCGCGCATTATGGCCGATCCCCGGCCCGTCCGTCCTCGCTCCGGGCCCGCGACTTGCCCGGGGTGGCCGTCCCGGCTACAATCCCGCGGCTAGGCCGGGCCCGCCCCAGCCGACCGCCCACGACGGGCGTCACCGTCGAATCCACACCCGCCGCCAATCACCGTCCCGGGGTGTCCTCCAAGCCGCAAGGCGCAGGGGATCTGGAGACGGCGCGACGGGGAGGCCCAACCCCGGAACCCCGCACCGTCCCCGCGACGGGGCACCGCCTCACCCTCATTCTCCGGGCGGCGGGTTCCACGACATCGGAGTTTCGCAATGCCCCAGATCACCATGCGCCAGATGCTGGAAGCCGGCGTGCATTTCGGCCATCAGACGCGCTACTGGAACCCGAAGATGGGTCCGTACATCTTCGGCGCCCGCGGCAAGATACACATCATCAACCTCGAGAAGACGGTTCCGCTGTTCAACGACGCGATGAACTTCATCTCGGGCGTGGCCCAGCGCC
>JBIJBH010000440.1:0-3316 GCA_044345315.1 Lysobacteraceae bacterium | reverse complement strand
CGCTGCGCCGCAACGTCAAGGCCACCGATGCGGTGATGGACGCGCCGTACTGCATCGCCGTGAACGAGGCCGAGAACCGCCTCCACGTGCAGAAGGCGGTCATGGCCGCGCTCGCGAACCAATGACCGCCAACCGATAACCCCACGGAATCTTCGACGGAATTCTTGCCCATGAGCAACCAGGACATCGTTCTCGCCTTTTCCGGCGGCCTCGACACCAGTTTCTGCGTCCCCTATCTGAAGGAGCGCGGCTGGAACGTGCACACCGTGTTCGCCGACACCGGCGGCGTCGATGCCGACGAACGCGCCTACATCGAGCGCCGCGCCGAGGAGCTCGGCGTCACTTCGCACGTCACCGTCGACGGCGGCCCCGCGCTGTGGGATGGCTTCGTCAAGCCCTTCGTGCGCGCCGGCGAGGGTTATCAGGGCCAGTATCCGCTGCTGGTCTCCGATCGCTATCTGATCGTGGACGCGACGCTCGCCCGCGCGCAGGCGCTGGGCACCAACGCGATCGCGCACGGCTGCACCGGCATGGGCAACGATCAGGTGCGGTTCGATCTCGCGGTCAAGGCCAGCGGCGACTACCGGATCGTCGCGCCGATCCGCGAAATCCAGAAGGAACACACCCAGACCCGCGCTTACGAGCAGAAATATCTGGAAGAACGCGGCTTCGGCGTGCGCGCCAAGCAGAAAGCGTACACGATCAACGAGAACCTGCTCGGCGTGACCCTCTCCGGCGGCGAGATCGACGCCTGGGAAGCCCCGGGCGAAGGCGCGCGCGGCTGGTGCGCGCCGCGGCGCGCCTGGCCCGATGAGCCGCTGCAGGTGCGCCTGCGCTTCGTCGAAGGCGAGGCGGTGGAGCTCGACGGCAACGCGATCTCCGGCGCGCAGCTGCTGGCGCGACTGAACACGATGTTCGCGCCCTACGGCGTCGGTCGCGGAATGTACACCGGCGACACGACGATCGGCCTCAAGGGCCGGATCGTCTATGAGGCGCCCGGTCTGACCGCGCTGCTGGTCGCGCATCGCGCGCTGGAGGAAGCGGTGCTGACCAAACAGCAGAACCGCTTCAAGCCCGAGGTCGCGCGCAAATGGGTGGAGCTGGTCTACGAAGGCTTCTGGCACGACCCGCTCAAGACCGACCTCGAGGCATTCCTCGCTTCGTCGCAGCGCTGCGTCAATGGCGAAGTGGTGCTGGAGACCCGCGGCGGCCGTGTCGATGCGGTGGCGGTGCGTTCTCCGCACATTCTCAACGCCAAGGGCGCGACCTACGCGCAGTCCGCGGACTGGGGCGTGGAGGAAGCCGAAGGTTTTATCCGCCTGTTCGGCATGAGCAGCACGCTCTGGGCCGAGGTGAACTCGTGAATCGCCTGTGCAGGGCTGGCGGTAGAGCGGGCTTCAGCCCGCTGCCCGACCTTCCGAAGATGCGACAGCGGGCTGAAGCCCGCTCTACCGGGGCGATGCGATGATCGAGGACATTCTCGGACATCTCGAAGCGCTGGTGTCCTTCGACACCCGCAACCCGCCGCGCGCGATCGCGCCGGCGGGCGGTATCTTCGATTATCTGTGCGCGCAACTGCCCGGTTTCGCGTGCACCGTGACCGATCACGGCGACGGCGCGGTGTCGCTGCTCGCCGTGCGCGGCGCGCCGACCCGCGTGTTCAACGTGCATCTGGACACGGTGCCGTCTTCGGAGGCCTGGACCGCTGACCCGCTGCGCCTGCGGGTGACCGGCGACCGCGCGATCGGCCTCGGCGCCTGCGACATCAAGGGCGCCGCCGCCGGTCTGATCGTCGCCGCGCAGCGCACCTCGGGCGATGCCGCGTTCCTGTTCAGCAGCGACGAGGAGGCCAACGACCCGCGCTGCATCGCCGCTTTTCTCGCCGGCGATCACGGCTTCGCCGAAGCGATCATCGCCGAGCCGACCCGCTGCGAGGCGGTGCTCGCGCATCGCGGCATCAGCTCGGTGCTGCTGAAGTTCCGCGGCGCGGCTGGGCACGCGTCCGGCGCCAACGCGCTGCAGGCCAATGCGCTGCATCACGCGATGCGCTGGGGCACGCATGCGCTGGCGCTGGTCGAAGGCGAGGCCCATCGCCGCTTCGGCGGGCTTACTGGACTGCGCTTCAACATCGGCAAGGTCGAGGGCGGGATCAAGGCGAACGTGATCGCGCCCAGCGCCGAGGTCCGCTTCGGCTTCCGGCCGCTGCCTTCGCACGGCATCGACGAACTGCATGCGCGCTTCGGTGCCTGCGCCGAGGCCGGCACGCTGGAGCGCTATCAGGAAACCTTCCGCGGCCCGCCGCTGCCGGCCGGCGATGTGGCCGATGCCGAGCATCGTCGGCTCGCCGCCCGCGATCTCGCCGACGCGCTCAGCCTGCCGATCGGCAACGCGGTCGATTTCTGGACCGAAGCCTCGCTGTTCTCGGCCGCCGGCCTGACCGCGTTCGTCTACGGCCCGGGCGATATCGCCCAGGCCCACACCGCCGACGAGTGGGTCGCGCTCGATCAGCTCGAACGCTACACCGCTTCGATCGTCCGCATTCTCGACGGGACCGTTTCGCCATGACGCCGCTGTTCAGACACGCCGGGGCCGAAGCCGCGGTGCACGATCCGCAGACCCGCCAGACCATCGTGCGTCTGCTCTCGAGCATGGCCGGCGCCAAGGAAATCTCGCAGTATCTCAAGCGCTTCTCGCAGCTCGACGCCGCGCGGTTCGCGGTGGTCAAGGTCGGCGGCGCGGTGCTGCGCGACGAACTGGACGAGCTCACCTCGTCGCTGGCGTTCCTGCAGGACGTAGGCCTGACCCCGATCGTCATCCACGGCGCCGGCCCGCAGCTCGACGAGGAATTGTCCGCGGCCGGCATCGAAAAGCGCACCGTCAACGGCCTGCGCGTGACCTCGCCGGAGGCGTTGGCGATCGTGCGCCGGGTGTTCCATGCGCAGAATCTGAAGCTGGTCGAAGCGCTGCAGGCGCGCGATGCGCGCGCGACCTCGATCGTCGGCGGCGTGTTCGAGGCCAATTATCTCGACCGCGAGGTCTACGGCCTGGTCGGCGAAGTGAAGCGGGTGGATCTCGCGCCGATCCACGCCAGCCTGCAGGCCGGCTCGATTCCGGTGATCGCCAGTCTCGGCGAAACCGTCGGCGGCCAGATCCTCAACGTCAACGCCGATTTCGCCGCCAACGAACTGGTGCAGGTGCTGCAGCCGTACAAGATCGTGTTCCTCACCGGCACCGGCGGCCTGCTCGACGGCGATGGCCGGGTGATCGATTCGATCAACCTCTCGACCGAATACGAGACGCTGATGGCGCAGCCGTG
>JBIJBH010000439.1:0-3323 GCA_044345315.1 Lysobacteraceae bacterium | reverse complement strand
CCTTGCGTTCGAGGGTGTCGGCCTGACCGACCTCGTCGAACGCCATCACCACCACCGCCGCGCCGTAGCGGCGCACCAGCTGCGCCTGGCGCAGGAATTCGGCCTCGCCTTCCTTCATCGAGATCGAGTTGACGATGCCCTTGCCCTGCAGGCACTTCAGCCCGGCTTCGATCACGCTGAACTTGGAGCTGTCGACCATCACCGGGATGCGCGCGATGTCCGGTTCGGCGGCGATCAGATGCAGGAACTCGACCATCGCCTTTTCGGAGTCGAGCATGCCCTCGTCCATGTTGACGTCGAGCACCTGCGCGCCGTTCTCGACCTGCTGGCGCGCCACCGCCACCGCCTCGTCGTAGCGGCCTTCCAGGATCAGCTTCTTGAACTGCGCCGAGCCGGTGACGTTGGTGCGTTCGCCGACGTTGACGAAATTCGTCTCGGGCGTGATCACCAGCGGTTCGAGTCCACTGAGGCGGGTGAAGGCGGGCAGATCGGTCATGTCGTTTTCAGTCGCGGTTGGAGGCGAGGAACATGTGCCACGGAGGGACGCGGATGAACGCGGATAAGAAAAGAAAAGGGAACATCTGAAGCAAGACGATCGGCGATCGTCGTCATCTCTCTCGCATCGCCTTCATCCGCGTTCATCCGCGTCAATCCGTGGCAGACGATCTTCCTGCAGCACAGGCAGCGCGCGTGGCGGCAGCCCGGCGACCGCGTCGCCGATCGCCCGGATATGCGCCGGCGTCGTGCCGCAGCAGCCGCCGACCACGTTGAGCAGGCCGGAGGCGGCGAACTCGCGCAGGGTCGCGGCCATGTCCTCGGGCGTTTCGTCGTAGCCGCCGAAGGCGTTCGGCAGGCCGGCGTTGGGATGAGTGCTGACGTGGGCGTCGGCGACCTGCGCCAGCACGTCGACGTGCGCGCGCAGATCCTTCGCGCCCAGCGCGCAGTTCAGGCCGATGCTCAGCGGGCGCGCATGGCGCAGCGAATACCAGAAGGCCTCGGCGGTCTGGCCCGAGAGCGTGCGCCCGGAGGCGTCGGTGATGGTGCCGGAGATCATCACCGGCAGCCGCGCGCCGCGGGCTTCGAACACCTCCTCGATCGCGAACAGCGCGGCCTTGGCGTTGAGGGTGTCGAAGATGGTTTCGACCATGATCACGTCGGCACCGCCGTCGATCAGGCCTTCGGTCGCTTCGCGGTAGGCCTCGCGCAGTTCGTCGAAGGAAATCGCGCGGAACCCGGGGCGGTTCACGTCCGGGCTGATCGACGCCGTGCGGCTGGTCGGGCCGAGCACGCCGACCGCGAAACGCGGATGCGACGGGTCGACGGCCTCGGCGGCGTCGCAGGCCTCGCGCGCCAGCCGCGCGCCGGCGGCGTTGAGTTCGCGCGCCAGATGCGACAGGCCGTAGTCCTCCAGCGAGATCGCGGTGGAATTGAAGGTGTTGGTCTCGATCAGATCGGCGCCGGCGTCGAGATAGGCGGTGTGGATCTCGCGGATGATCTGCGGGCGGGTCAGGCTGAGCAGGTCGTTGTTGCCTTTCTGGTCGCGGCTGCAGCCGCAGCCCGGGCCGTGGGCGTGGCCGTCGTCCTGCGCGTCATCGTGCGCGTGGGCCGGCTGGGCCGCGGCGACGGCGTCGTAGCCCTGGGCGAAGCGCTCGCCCCGGTAATCGGCTTCCTCCAGCCCGTATTGCTGGATCATCGTGCCCATCGCGCCGTCGAGCAGCAGGATGCGTCGGCCGAGGGCCTCGTGCAGGCGGGCGACGCGGTCGGGATGGAGCCAGGGCAGGGCGTTCACGGTTTGCTCCCGATCAGCGAAATGACTTCGAAATGCGGGGGCCGCTTCTCGCGGGTGACGGTCTCGGCGGTGGCGATGCGGAGACCGGCCTTTTCGAGGAAGCGCCGCAGTTCCTTCTCGGCGAAACCGAGGTTGACGTGGCCGTAGGCCGCGACCACGGCGCGATGCTCGTGGCGGGCCAGGCTGCACAGCAGCAGTTGCCCGCCCGGACGGAGCACGCGTGCGGCTTCGGCCACCGCCACCGCCGGCCGCGCGGCGTAGGTCAGGGCGTGCATCAGCACCACGAGGTCGAAGTGGTCGTCGGCGAAGGGCAGGGCGTGCATGTCGCCCTCCTGCACGCGGACGTTGCCGAACCGGCGCAGGCGCTCGCTGGCCGCGGCTACCACCCGGGCGCTGGCATCGACGCAGATGTATTCCTGCGCATGCGGGGCCAGCAGTTCGGCCAGCACGCCGTCGCCGGAGGCGATGTCCAGGACCCGGCCGGGGGCGAGCAGCGGCAGCGCCGATCGCGCCAACGCTTCCCAGGTGCGGCCCGGGGAGTAGTGCCGCTCCATGTCTCCGGCCACGCTGTCGGCCCAGTTGGCGTCGGCGGCGCGGGCGGCCAGCACCGAGGGGATGCGCTCGGCGTCCTGGCGCAGCAGGGGGTCGTCGCTGCCTTCGCGCAGGGTGCGCCAGAGCGCACGCTGGGCCGCGTCCAGACCCTCCTCGTCGAAGCGGTAGTAGGCCGAGACGCCGGCGCGGCGGTCGCGGACCAGACCGGCTTCCTTCAGGCGCGCGAGATGAGTCGAGACCCGAGGCTGGGCCAGCCGGGTGATCGAGGACAGCTCGGCCACGGTCAGTTCCTCGCGCTCGAGCAGGGCCAGCAGCCGCACCCGGGTGGCGTCCGCCAGTACCTTCAAACGCGCCGACCAGGCTTCGAGATCCATCGGACAGGCCTCATATCTCAATATCGCGATACAAAGATGATTGTCCGGCCCGGGCGCCGTGAGGTCAAGCGTCGTCGCCCGCACTGGGGTTGTGCGGGAGCCGCGGCTACAATGCTGGTTTCGATTTCAACGCGAGGGCGCGACCGTGGATTTCCGTTTCACCGAAGAGCAGCTGATGATCCAGGATGTGGCCCGGCGGATCGCCCAGGAAAAGATCGCGCCGACCGCCGAACACTTCGACCGCACGGGCGAATTCCCGGTCGAGAACATGCGTACCCTCGGCGAGAACGGCCTGATGGGCATCGAGGTCCCGGCCGAATACGGCGGCGCAGGCATGGACCCGCTCAGCTACGTGCTGGCGATGATCGAGGTGGCCGCGGCCGACGCCGCCCACTCGACCATCATGTCGGTGAACAACTCGCTGTTCTGCAACGGCATCCTGAAGTTCGGCACCGAGGCGCAGAAACAGCTGTACGTGCGCGCGATCGCCGAAGGCCGCGAGATCGGCGCCTTCGCCCTGACCGAGCCGCAGTCCGGCTCCGACGCCACCGCGATGCGCTGCAAGGCCGTGAAGCAGGCCGACGGCAGCTACGTCGTCAACGGCAAGA
>JBIJBH010000088.1:0-10075 GCA_044345315.1 Lysobacteraceae bacterium | reverse complement strand
CGAACACTTCCCCGGCAAACTCGTGCACACAAATTCACGAAGACCCAAAAAAACAACGTCATCCTCGCGCAGGCGAGGATGACGGTTTTTTCCGCTTCGGAGCGATTGCCCCGTCGCCATCGACCGACGGCGAAAGGCGCGGTCGACCTGCACCCTCACCAGGCGTAACGCGCACCCACCATGATCTGCCTCGGGCTGCCGAGCAGGATGCCGCGGGTGCGGTCGACGATGTAGGTGCTGTCGCCGAGGTTCTTCACCGTTGCGAACGCGCTCCAGCCGGTCACGTCCGGTTCCCAGTTCACGGTCGCGCTCCACACCGCATAGCCGTCGAGTTCGCCGAACTGGCCGCTGCCGCCGACCGGATAGCGGTTGTTGGCGAAATCGGCGTATTGGCGACCGACCTGCTGCACTTCGATCGAGGCGTCCCACGGACCCTTGACGTAACCGATGCGGAAGGTGGTGGTCAGTTCCGGCGCGTAGGGCAGGCGGTTGCCGGCGACGCTGCCGTTGGCGGCGGCGCCGGTGTCGACCCGGCGCAGCGCGGTGCGCTGTTCCGCGGTCGACAGCCAGGTCACGGCGAGATTGGCGTAGACCTCGCCGTCGCGCGTGTTCAGCGCGCTGCGGTTGTAGCCGATCGCCAGTTCCAGGCCTGCGTAGGCGGTTTCGCCCTGCGCCAGCGGCGTGCTGCCGCCGGCGATCGAGCCGACCACGACCTGGTTGTCGAAGCGGGTCCGGAACGCGGCGGCGTGCAGATCGATCTCTTCCCAGCGCGTGCGCAGGCCGGCTTCGAGGTTGAGGCTGCGTTCGGCCTCGACCGCGGTGGCGGTGCCGTTGCCCGCGATCAGGTCCTCGACCCGCGGCGGTGCGAAGCCTTCGTGCGCCGAGGCGTAGAGGTTCACGCGCTCGCTCACGTCCCAGTCCGCGGCCAGGCCCCAGCTCGTCTCGCGCAGGTCTTCGCGGCCGGCGACGCCGCCGGGCAGGCGGTTCTCGCGGACGAATTCGACCCGCTCGTGACGCAGGCTCGGGGTCAGCTGCACGCGGCCGAAGTCGAAGGTCATGGTGGCGAAGGCCGACAGCGCCTCGGCGGTGCGCAGATTGTTCTCGACCAGCGCGCCGGCCTGCACCCGCGGGTCGGTGCCGTTGCGCTGATAGCGGATCTGCTTTTCCTCGTGCCAGCGCAGACCGATTTCGCTGCTGCCCTCGGTGCCGAACAGGCTGCGCTCGAACGAGAAGCGGCTGTCGACGCCCCAGGTGTAGTAATTGCGCAGGCGGCCCTGGAGCGATGCGCAGGCGTCGGGATCGACGCGCACACCGGCGAAGCGCGCATCGCGGAAGGCGTTGCCGCACTGGGTGTCGCTGGTGGTGCTGGACTGGCGCCACCAATCGCGTTCGAAGCTGCTGTAGTAGGCCGAGGTGAGCAGCTGCAGGCCCTCGGACGGCGTCCAGGCGTGGCTGACCGAGAACGCGGTGTGCTCGATGTCGAAAGTATCGTTGCCGAAGGGGTTGTACTCGCGGCCGAAGTTGGCCAGTTCGGCGTCGGTGATGCCGGTGTAGCCGACGTCGGAGCGCTCCTGCAGCAGATTGGCGCGCACCGCGATCGCGTGCTGGTCGTTGAGCTGGCGCTGGTATTTCGCGAACAGGTCGCCCTGTTCCAGGCGGGTGTTGTCGCGCGCGCCGTCGCCGGCCTTCCAACCGAAGTCGACCAGCAGACCGCTGCCGCCGACGCTGGCGTGCACCGCCGCGAAGCCGCGGGTGCCGGCCGAAACCTGGACGTGGCCGGCGAACGCTTCCGGCGGAGTCGGCGTGATGTAGTTGATCGCGCCGTGGATGGTCTGCGGGCCGAAGCGCAGCAGGCCGGCGCCCTTGAGCACCTCGATCCGGTCGTAGCGCTGGATCGGCGCGTGGTAGTAGCTGGCGTTGTCGCCGTAGGGCGCGTACATCGCCGGCAGGCCGTCTTCCAGCAGCAGCACCTTGGTCGAACGCGTCGGATTGCTGCCGCGGATGCCGATGTTCGGACGCAGGCCGAAGCCTTCCTCGTCGCGGACGGTCACGCCCGGCACCTTGCGCAGGGCCTCGTTCACGGTCTGCGCGCGGCTGGAGACGATCACGCTCTGGTCCAGCACCTCGGCGGTGCCCTCGGCGCTGCGGTTGTCGCGGTGATTGCCGACCACCTCGATCGTCGCCAGCGTGCGGCCATCGCTGCCGTCGGCAGCGGGAGCGGAGCCGGAGTCGGCTGGGGCGCCGCTGTCCACGGGCGCGGCAGCCGCGATCGCGGGCAGGCAGGAGAACAGGCCCAGGGCGAGGGCGGCGGTCAGCGGGTGGCGTCGGGGCATGGGGGGATGCGGCAGAAAATGATAATGATTCTCATCATACGGACCGACCGCATTTGTTGCAACTCGTTCTCATTCGCAATGCTCGCCCCCGGGCCGGCTTTCGCGGATCATCTGCCGTCTTCGCCGCGGCCCGGGGGGCGCGGCGGTCCGAACGATGACGGGAGCGCGGTGGATGAAGATTCTGGTGACCGGCGGCGGCGGTTTTCTCGGCCACGCCCTGTGCAGGGGATTGGTCGAACGCGGCCACGAGGTCGCGAGCTACAACCGCGGCCATTACCCCGATCTCGACCCCCTGGGCGTGCGCCAGATCCGCGGCGATCTGGCCGATCGCGACGCGGTGATCGCGGCCTGCGCCGGGATGGACGCGGTTTTCCACAACGCCGCCAAGGCCGGCGCCTGGGGCAGCTACGACAGCTATCACCAGGCCAACGTGGTCGGCACCGAGAACGTGCTGGCCGCCTGCCGCGCCCACGGCATCGGCCGGCTGGTCTACACCTCCACGCCCAGCGTCACCCATCGCGCGACCCATCCGGTCGAAGGCGGCACCGCCGACACCGTGCCCTATGGCGAACGGTTCAAGGCGCCGTACGCGACCACCAAGACCATTGCCGAGAAGGCGGTGCTCGCGGCGAACGCGCCGGATCTCGCCACCGTCGCGCTGCGTCCGCGGCTGATCTGGGGCCCCGGCGATCAGCAGTTGCTGCCGCGGCTGGTCGCGCGCGCGCAGGCCGGGCGGCTGCGCTTCGTCGGCGACGGCCGCAACCGCATCGACACCACCTACATCGACAACGCCGCGCAGGCGCATTTCGACGCGTTCGACCATCTGGCCCCGGGCGCGGCCTGCGCCGGCAAGGCCTACTTCATCAGCAACGGCGAGCCGATGGCGGTGCGCGAGATCGTCAACGCGCTGCTGCGCGCGGCCGGTGCACCCGAGGTCGACAAGACCCTGCCCTTCGGCGCCGCCTACGCGATCGGCGCGGTCTGCGAGGGCCTCTGGAGCGCGCTGCGGCTGTCCGGCGAACCGCCGATGACCCGTTTCCTCGCCGAGCAGCTCAGCACCACGCACTGGTATTCGATGGCGCCGGCGACGCGCGATTTCGGCTACGTGCCGCGGGTGACGGTCGCCGAGGGGCTGGAACGGCTGGCGGCGTCGTTCAGGCGTTGAGCCGGCCGAAGCTTTGTGACAAAAACATTTGTCATCCCGAGCCGCTTGCCTTCAGCTTCCGTGAGTGAGTGGGGATAGACCCGCAGCGAAGCAGGCAAGACCGCAGCGAGGCTGCGTTCCCGGCTGAATGACGGAGAAACTTCTCCGGTCCCGGTGCGGCCGCCCCGGCCGGCTAGAATGACGCCATGACTTCCCCCTTCGACTGGAAACCCCTCGCCGGACGTGCGCTGGAGACCGCGCTGAACCGTGCGGTCGATCTCGACCCGGACACCCGCGAGGCGCTGCGGGGACTGGACGGGCGCAGCGTGGTGATGGCGCTGGCCTCCGGCGCCGCGGCCGGGGAGGCGCCGCCGCTGGCGCTGCGGCTGACGGTCGAGGCCGAGCGCCTGCGCGTCGGGCCGGTCGATCCCGACGCCGCGCCCGATCTGGCGGTGCGCAGCACCCTCGGCGGTGCGCTGTCGTTCGGGATGCGTGCGGTGCTGCCGCGATTGCTCGGCACCGCTGCGGACGAGGCCGCGGGGCCGCCGGTCGGCGCGATGCGGATCGAGGGCGACGCCGAACTCGCGCGACGCCTGCAGCGGATGGCCGAGCGCTTCGACCCCGACTGGCAGAAACCCTTCGCCGATCTGTTCGGCGACGTGCTCGGCGTGCAGATCGCCAACGGCGTCGCCGCCGCGCTGCGTCAGGCCCGCGACGGCGGCCGCCGCTTCGCCGCCACCGCCGCCGAATACGTGACCGAGGAATCGCGCGACGTGGTGCCGCGCGCCGAACTCGAGGCCTTCCTCGACGATGTCGACATCCTGCGCGACGACGCGGAACGCCTCGCCGCGCGCATCGCCCGCCTGAAGAAAAGGATCGCCGCATGAGCGCCGCCCTGCGCGCGGCCCGCATCGGCCGGGTCCTGATCCGCTACCGTCTCGATGCGCTGCTCGACGGCACCCCGGCCGAGCGCTGGCTCAAGCTCGCGCGCCCGTTCGTGCCGCGCGCCTCGCGCGAGGTCCAGGCGCTCTCGCGCGGCGCGCGCCTGCGTCTGGCGCTGCAGGAACTCGGCCCGATCTTTGTCAAGTTCGGGCAGATCCTCTCCACCCGCCGCGACCTGATGCCGCCGGACATCGCCGCCGAGCTGGCGCTGCTGCAGGACCGGGTCGCGCCGTTCGACGGCGAGCGCGCGCGCGCGATCGTGCAGGAGGCGCTGGGCCAGGACATCCGCGAAGCCTTCGAGCAGTTCGATACCGCGCCGCTGGCCTCGGCCTCGATCGCGCAGGTGCACGCCGCGCGCCTGCCCGGCGGCCGCGAGGTGGTGGTCAAGGTGCTGCGCCCGGACATCGAGAAGCAGATCGCCGGCGACATCGCGCTGCTCGGCAGCGTCGCCACCCTGGTCGAGCGTGCGCATCCCAACGCCGACAAGATCCGCCCGCGCGAAGTCGTGCGCGAGATCGAGACCACGCTCGCCGCCGAACTCGACCTGCAGCGCGAGGGCGCCAACGCGTCGGTGATCCGCCGCTTCTGGAAGGATTCGCCCGATCTCTACGTGCCCGAGGTGATCTGGAGCCACACCGCCGAGCGCGTGCTCACGCTCGAACGGGTCTACGGCATTCCCAGTGATGATGTCGCCGCGCTCGACGCCGCCGGCATCGACCGCAGCGCGCTGGCCGAGAAGGGCGTGCGCGTGTTCTACACCCAGGTGTTCCGCGACAACTTCTTCCACGCCGACGCCCACGCCGGCAACATCTGGGTCGACGCCGATCCGGCGCGCAAGGCCAATCCGCGCTTCATCGCGATCGATTTCGGCATCGTCGGCCAGCTCTCCAGCGAGGACCAGTACTACCTCGCCGAGAACTTCATGGCGATCTTCAACCGCGACTATCGCCGGATCGCCGAACTGCACGTGCAGGCCGGCTGGATGCCGGCGACGACCCGGATCGACGAACTGGAAGCCGCGGCGCGCGCGGTGTGCGAGCCGTACTTCACCCGGCCGCTGTCGGAGATCTCGCTGGCCGAGGTGCTGGTCAAGCTGTTCCGCACCGCGCAGAAATACGAACTGACCCTGCAGCCGCAGTTGATCCTGCTGCAGAAGACCCTGCTCAACATCGAAGGCGTGGGCCGGCTGCTCGATCCGAAGCTGGATATCTGGGCGGTGGCCAAGCCGGTGCTGGAGAAGATCCTGCTCGAACGTTACAGCCCGCAGCGGCTCGCCGGCGAATTCCGCAAGCGCCTGCCCGAACTGGTGACCCGCGCGCCGGACATGCCGCAGCTGCTGCACGCCTGGCTGAGCCAGCAGGTCGAAGGCAAGCATGAACTGGCGATGCGCTCGCACGATCTGGCCGAACTCACCCGCACCCTGCATGCGATGCAGCGCCGGATCGTCTCGGCGATCCTCGGTACGGGTCTGCTGATCGTCGCCGGCGTGCTGTACGCGCTGGAAGCCGGCGGTCCGCCGCTGATGGGCGTGCCCGCTGCCGCCTGGATCGCCGGTCTCGGCGGCCTGTGGGCGCTGATCGCGGCGTGGCCGCGGCGTTGAAGCGCGCGGCAGCGCCGCGGTGCGCTGCGTCGATCATTGGCTTTTTTGCCATCCACGGCGATGCGTGATCCGTTATCGAACGCCCGGCCCGCACATCCCTGTGCGGGCGTTCGTCGGAGCGCGCGGCAGTGCCGCGCAATCGCTGCGCCTCATCCCTTCACGCATACGACCTGGCGGAGGGTGTGGACCACTTCGACCAGATCGCTCTGCGCCGCCATCACCGCGTCGATGTCCTTGTAGGCGGCGGGCGACTCGTCGATCACGCCTTCGTCCTTGCGGCATTCGACGTGCGCCGTGGCCTCGCGGTGCTGCTTGAGCGTGATCTGCTTCTTCGCCGCGGTCCGGCTCATCGTCCGGCCGGCGCCGTGGCTGCAGCTGCAGAAGCTCTCGGGGTTGCCCTTGCCGCGCACGATGTAGCTCTTCGCGCCCATGCTGCCGGGGATGATCCCGAGCTCTCCCGCCCGTGCGCTGACCGCGCCCTTGCGGGTGACCAGCAGCGACTCGCCGAAGTGCTCCTCGCGCTGCACGTAGTTGTGATGGCAGTTGACCGCGGTCTTCTCCAGCTGGAACTTCGGCAGCCGCTGGCGCGTCTCGTGCAGCACCCGCGCCATCATCGCCTCGCGGTTAGCGCGCGCGTAGTCCTGCGCCCACGACACGGCCTCGACGTAGTCCGCGAACAGCGCCTCGCCTTCGAGGAAGAAGGCCAGATCCTTGTCCGGCACGTGAAAGCCGAGCACGCGCTTCGCCAGCTCCTGTCGCGCGCGTTCGATGAAGTAGGTGCCGATCAGGTTGCCGGTACCGCGCGAACCCGAATGCAGCATCGCCCATACCGCGTCTTCCTCGTCCAGGCAGATCTCGATGAAGTGATTGCCGCCGCCGAGGGTGCCGATCTGCTTGTCGATCTTGTCGGTGCGGATCTTCGGGTGCTTGGCCTTGATCCGGTCCAGACGCGCGATCAACCCGGACTGCGCCAGCCGCGTCTCGATGCTGTCCGGCAGCGTGCGGTGATCGCCGCCCGGACCGTTGCCGACCGGCACGCAGCGTTCGATGCCCGCGCGCAGCTGCGCCAGCGAATCGGGCAGATCCTTCGCCCGCAGCGTGGTGCGCACCGCGGCCATGCCGCAGCCGATGTCCACGCCGACCGCGGCCGGGATGATCGCCCCACGGGTCGGGATCACCGAGCCCACGGTCGCGCCCTTGCCCAGATGCACGTCCGGCATCACCGCGACCCACGGTCCGACGAAGGGAATCGTCGCGATGTTCTGCAGCTGGCGGTGGGCCTCGGCTTCGAGCGGCACACCGTCCACCCAGCCCTTGATCGGGATCGGGGCGCCTTCGGCGTGGAGAAACTGGAATCGTGAAGTGTCCATGTCTTTTCCGATGGTAAGGCGGCGCGGCGGTTCCTTCCACCGCGCCGGTTCAGGTCTTGATGTTCACCAGTTGCTTCAGCACGCCGTCCAGGCCGCCGAACACGGTGAGCTTGTCGATCTTCTCGGTGACGCGCTCGAGCGCCTCCAGTTCCTTCAGGCGCATCAGCACCGGGCTCTCCTCGATCAGCTTCGCGGTGTTGAGCAGGGAACGGGTCGCGTTCGCCTCCTCCCGACGACGGATCACGTTGGCCTGGGCCGCCTTCTCCGCCTGCACGACGCTGTTGAGGATTTCGCGCATCTCGCCCGGCAGGATCACGTCCTTGACGCCGACGCCGAGCACCTCGACGCCGAACGCGCCGACCTGGCCGCGCACGTAGCCGAAGATGTCCGCGTCCAGCGACGCCTTGTCGCCGAGCAGTTCGTCCAGGGTCTTGGCGGAAACCGCCTTGCGCAGACCGAACTGCAGTTCGCGGTAAACCTGGTCGCTGAACTTCGCGACCTTCGTCCGCGAAGCGACCGGATCGATCACGCGCACGGTCGCGGCGAGGTTCACGCGCAACGAGACCTTGTCGCGGGTGAGCAACTCCTGGCCCGAGACCTCCATCGCCTGAACCCGCAGGTCGGCGATGTCGATCGTCACGTTCTTCTGGAAGTTCCAGAACGCGTAGCTGCCCGGGTCGAGCGTGCGCGCCAGCTTGCCGTCGACGAACACGAGGCCGACCGACTCGGTCGGCACATCGGCCACCGCCGCGACCTTCGACAGCGCGCCGAGCTGACGCAGACGCCGCGCGATGTCGGCGCGGATCTCCAGGCCGTCGCCGAGGGCGAGGGTCTCGATCTCCACCCGCACCGGCGCGCGCCAGTACAGCTTGCGCGTGCCCGGAAGCAGCACGTCCTCGAGCTTGCCGTTCTTCGACACCAGACCGACTGCGTCGGTGCCGATGTCGCCGAGCACGAAGTGCCGGTCGAGCCTGTCGCCCAGCGCGGCGATCAGCGTGTCGACGTCGTTGCCGGCGTATTCCGGGCGGGCGACGTTGTGCACGACGATCTCCAGTCGGCCGAGCGGGTCGCGGAACTTGTGGACGCCAGGCTCCAGCACGCGCTCGAACCGACGGTCGCGAAACACCAGGCCGCGCTCGCCGTCGCCGATCACGACCCTGGTTTTCCACAGCATGTTTTTCCAGAACATGGGTTTTCTCCTCATCGGATGGTGGCTCTGGTGGTCCGATCCTGGATCTGTTTCCCGCGCGACGCGGCGGATCGGTGCCCGCGTCGTTGGTGTGCGTCTTCGCGGCAGGCCGCGAAGACAGGACAAGGTGGGAGCGCCCCCGACGCCGATGCGCGGAACCTGCGCGCTGTCCGCGCGGAGGCCGGTGTCGTCGCCGACGCATGCGATGTTCTGCGTGCGCCGGGTCGGAGACCGGCCCGCGCGCCTCGAGGGCGGAGGTCCGGCGACATCGCCGCTGCGGTGTCCATGGCGCGTGCGGTGTACTGCGCGCGTCGCGGGCGGCCGCAAGGGGCGTCTCCCGGTCTGGGACTCGCGTCCCGGATGTCATGACGTGACAGGTCATGGTTTGGAGCGGGAATCGAACCCGCAAGGCTGATTTCGTAGATCAGTGCTCGACCAATGAGCGTTCCAATGGTTGACGTGCCGGAATCGAACCGGCGACCCGCGAAGCAATGTTCGCTGCTCTACCCGACTGAGCTACCGTCATCGCGGAACAACCTCGCCCGGTATTCGGCATACGCCACGGCAGCGCCGCGCGCACCGGATGGGACGCAAGCCCATGCCGCTGGACACCGTTCGATGGAGGCTCCGCATTGCCGGCTGTCGCCAACCGGCAATTCGTGCGCTCATGCGTTCCCCGTTGCCGCCCGCGCCGAGCATCGCGGCGCAGCGCTTGCGCGCCTCGTGGCGGAATCCTCTGCTGCCGGACACGTGCATGGACCTCGATGTCCGGACGTTCGCGGCAGGATGCTTCGGATGTCGGAAAAACGCGTGAGCGAAACCGTTCGCGCTGCGGAAAACCGCGCGCGTGTTCGGAAAACCTTCTTTGCGGACGCGGAAAGAAAAACGCCCCCGGATGGGCATCCGAGGGCGTTCGCGTGCCTCGGAGATCGGGGTGGCCGATCTCCGTGGAGAAATCAGCCGTGGGTGATGTCGAAACCGTACTGCGATTGCAGGATGCCGTTGCCGGGCACGCACGCGAGCGCATCGCGCAGGCTGCGCGTGGCGTCGTTTCTGCGATGGTCGCGGCGGGCGGGTTTCATCGGAAAGGCTCGAAAAAAAGGGGTTCGACGGATGTCGCGGGGCAGGAAGCGGCGATGCCGTTCTGCGATGGGCGCGCACGTTACACCGGTCGATTTCGATTTGCAAACATTTTTTTCACATCCGTCGATCGGGCCGACGGGCGGCAGGCGATCGTGCAGTGCAAAAAAGCGGCCGATGTTTCGGCAAAAAAAGGTTTTCGCGAATTGGTGTCAGCGAGTTTTCCAGCGCGGCTTCTGAAATTGCACAGCATCGGCGCTGTGGTTCTCGCTCTTCAGCCAAGTCTGCGCGCCGATGCCGATTGACGACCCGGAGGGCGACGCGCAGGGATGCGCGTCGTTTTCCGACCGAGCCAAGGATTGGCGAGTCGGAAAATCCCCGTAGCGCCAAAGACCTTAGGTTTGCTCTGTCGAGGAA
>JBIJBH010000438.1:0-3335 GCA_044345315.1 Lysobacteraceae bacterium | reverse complement strand
GCCGAACGGGAACGCGGTGATGTAGCCGGCCCCACCCGGCGTGACCACGGTGAAATTGATCGCCGCCGCAGCGAAGGATCCGGCCGCGCCGACGCCGTTGCAGTTGCTGTTCTCGCCGCCCTGCGCTGCGTAGTTGGCGGCCGAAGTGACATCGAAGCCGCGCGTGGTGTTGGCCGCGATCGCGCCGCCGGCGACCCGGGTATCGATGATCCGGCAGGGCGTGACCGGCACGTAGACCAGATCCTGATCGGCATCGCCGAGCGCCTTGCCCGGTACGTCGCGGGTCGCGTTGGCCAGCACCGCCGGATTGCCGCCGGGCTGGGACACCAGCAACTCGTTGTTCATCTGTTCGAAGGTCCGCGCCGTCGCCGCGCGCTTGAGCGCCGGCAGCGGCGCGCGCGCGAACAGCGGCACCAGTTCCATCGCCCAGCGGCGGACATCGGCGCGATGGGCTTCCTGAACGTGCACGCCCCATTTCATCACGATGCGATGCACGAGCTCGCCGCGTTCGCTGCGCGCGGCGCGTGTGCCCGCATCGGCGGCGATCGAGGCGACGGGAACCGCGATGGCGAGGCCGATGGCAAGAAGACGGAGCTTGTTCACGATGGAGTCCTCGGATATGGGTGAGACGGGCGATCGACGGCTGGCGAAGCGACGACCGTCGAAAATTTCGGGCGGGCGCCGCCTCCGCGATGGCGGTGCGGCCCTGCGAGACATTCTGTTACCCGTCCTGATAACGTGTTCGGCCGCCGGCAAGGGACAGCGCGGATCCTGGCGGCGGGAATGGTCTGGACCATGCCAGCGCTCGCGACTGCATCCGCGGCCCGGAAGCGGCCGTATGCGGCAACATGCAGACATATCGCGACATCCAGCCCGGAATCCCGCCCCGTTCCGAGGATCGGAAGGGAGATCGTTCCCGCTCCGGTCACGGAATCGCCCGCCGCCACTTGCCGGGCGCGGCGCCGTCCTTGAACATGGCAGCCCCCCTGACCATCACTGGACCCCGGATGGCCGATTCGCGACCAGACACCCCCATACCCGAGACCCCGGGGCTCGATGCCCTGCTGGTCGAGGTTGCGGGCGGCAGCCGCAATGCTTTCGAGTCCCTCTATCGCGCCAGCGCTTCGCGGCTGTTCGCGATCTGCCTGCGCCTGCTCTCCGATCGGGCAGAGGCCGAGGACGTACTGCAGGAGGTCTTCGCGACCATCTGGAACAAGGCCCATCAATTCGATCCCGAACGCGCCAGTGCGATGGCCTGGCTGGCGATGATCGCGCGCAACAAGGCGATCGATCGCCTGCGCGCTGCGCCCGCGCGCGGCCAACTGGCCCCGATCGAGGTCGCCGAGGAGATCGCCGACGCCGGCCCGACCCCGCTGCAGACCGCGATGAGCGGCGACGACAAGGCACGACTGGAAGCGTGCATGCGCCAGCTCGACGAACGCCGGCGCTCGCTGATCCGGGCCGCGTTTTTCGAAGGGTCGACCTATGAGGAACTGGCGCAGCGGATCGCCTCGCCGCTGGGCTCGGTCAAGAGTTGGATCCGCCGCGGGCTGCTGCAACTGCGAGGGTGCCTGGAAGCATGAACGTGCGCGACCTCCACGATCAGGATTTCGAGGGCCGCGAGCCGCCCTCCGCCGACCTGCTGGCCGGCGAATACGTGCTCGGCGTGCTCGATGCCGAACAGCGCCGCGAAGCGCTGGCGCGAATCGAGCGCGACCCGGGTTTCGCCCGACTGGTGTCCGACTGGGAACGCCGGCTGGCGCCGCTGGCGGCCGAATACGGCGAGGCCGAGGTACCGGCCCACGTGTGGCCGCGGATCCGCACCCGGCTCGGCTGGGCTGCGGTCGACGGTGGCCGCGCGCAGACCGGCAGCGTCTGGCAGAGCGCCGGATTCTGGCGTCTGGCCACCGGCCTGGCCGCGGCAGCGGCGATCGCCGCGCTGGCGATCGGCCCGCTCGGCCTGTTCCGCGGCGAGGAGCCGGTCGGTCCCGGCCCGGTCGTGGTCGAGCCGACCCCGCCGCCGACGCCGCCGGTCGAAGACCCCGACGCGCCCAAGCCGGTCAGCACCCTGACCCGCGACGACGGCAGCCCCGGCTGGCTGGCATCGGTCGACCCGGCCGAAGGCACGGTGCTGATGGTGCCGGTGCCGACTTCGGCCGACGCCCAGGGCCGCGAGCCCGAGCTGTGGCTGATTCCGCCGGGCGAGAAACCGCGCTCGCTGGGCATCGTGTCGATCGATCGATCGCACACCGTCAAGGTGCCCGACACGCTCCGCTACGGTCTCGCCAAGGGCGCGATCCTCGCGATCACGCTGGAACCGAAGGGCGGCGCGCCGCAGGGCGTGGCGACCGGACCGATCGTCGCGAAGGGCGATGTCGTGATCCTCTAGCGAAACGCGGGACACGTTCCTTCAGGACGTGTCCCGTGATCGCGAGTGCGGAGTGAATCCGGACTCGCTTGCGGCGAGAGTCCGCATGCGGGCTGCGCGAGCCGCAAAGTCACGCGCCGCGGCGACACCTTGTCATCCGCATCGCCGCAAGCGCGTCGCGGCTTCTCGCGCCGGAAGCGTCGATGCTGCATCCGGACTGGCGGTCCCTCCGTACAGGGATCGTCTTTCGAGGAGTCGCACGATGCAGGACACCGCACCGCCAGCCGCCGCTTCATCCGCGACCGCCGCAGCCCGCGGCTGGTCGCGCCTCCGTATCGCGCTGTTGCGCTGGTTCGACACCGGCGCGGCCAACGCGGCCGAGGGCGACGGCGAACGCATCGACTGGCTGCGCGCGATTCCTTTCCTCGCCATGCACCTGGCCTGCTTCGCTGTGTTCTGGGTCGGGGTCTCGCCGGTCGCGGTGGCGGTGGCGGTCGCGCTGTACGCGGTGCGGATGTTCGCAATCACCGGCTTCTATCACCGCTACTTCTCCCACCGCACCTTCCGCACATCGCGCGCGGTCCAGTTCGTCTTCGCGCTGATCGGCGCGTCCTGCGTGCAGCGCGGTCCGCTGTGGTGGGCCGCGCACCACCGCAATCATCACCGGCACTCCGACACCGAACGCGACGTGCATTCGCCGGTCGTGCACGGGTTCTGGCGCAGCCACGTCGGCTGGTTCCTGACCCGGCGCGGCTTCCGCACCGACTGGGAGCGGATCCGCGATCTCGCGCGCTACCCCGAACTGCGCTGGCTCGACCGTTTCGACACCCTGGTGCCGGTCGCGCTGGCCCTCGCATTGTTCGCGATTGGCGCCCTGCTCGAGCGCTTCGCACCGCAGCTCGGCACCAGCGCCGGGCAGATGCTGGTCTGGGGTTTCTTCATCTCGACCGTGGCGCTGTTCCACGCC
>JBIJBH010000437.1:0-3351 GCA_044345315.1 Lysobacteraceae bacterium | reverse complement strand
CCCTGGCCGGCGGTCGTGCGCAGGTGCCGGTGGATCTGATCGGCACCGCGTTCCAGAAGCGGGTGTGGGATGCGCTGATGCGGATTCCCGCCGGCGAGACCCGCAGCTATGCCGAATTGGCCGCGACCCTCGGCGCGCCGCGCGCCGCGCGCGCGGTGGCGAGCGCCTGCGCCGGCAATCGGGTGGCGATCGTGGTGCCCTGCCATCGCGTGATCCGCGGCGACGGTTCGCCCGGCGGCTATCGCTGGGGACTCGATCTCAAGCGCCGCCTGCTCGCGCGCGAGGCGCGGAACGACGGTGTTCCACCGGATGCGCCAATCGCGGCGTCCGCGCGGGCGTAGAATGACCCGGCCGTCGCCGAGCGCGACGGTTTTTCTTTTCTCTCTTCGAGCATTGCGATGGCCTCCTCGTCCGCGGCCGGCCCCGGTTCCGCGCCCGGCTCCGCGTCTGCTTCCGTGCCTGCCTCCATCCCTGCGATCGCGCTCGCGCTGGCGTCGGTCTATCTGATCTGGGGGTCGACCTACCTCGGCATCCGCTTCGCGCTGGAAGGCGGCTGGCCGCCGCTGCTGGCGGTGTCCGGCGGACGCATGCTGATCGCGGGCCTGCTGCTGTACGCGGTGCTGCGCTGGCGCGGCGTGCCGGCGCCGACCCGCGCGCAGTGGCCGACCCTCGCCGTGATGGGCGTGCTGATGATGCTGCTGGGCAACGGCGCGGTGGTGCTGGCCGAGGAGGACGTGTCCTCGGGCCTGGCCGCGATCGCGATCGCATCGATGCCGCTGTGGATGGGCCTGTTCGGCCTGTTCTTCCGCCAGCGCCCGAGTCGCGGCGAATGGTTCGGCATCGGCATCGGGTTTCTCGGCGTGCTCTGGCTCAACGCCGGCAGCAGTCTCGCTTCGACGCCGCGCGGCCTGGTGCTGCTGCTGATCGCGCCGATCGCCTGGGCGTTCGGCTCGGTGTGGTCGCGCGGTCGCGATCTGCCGTCGCCGTTCATGGCCGCCGCCGCGCAGATGCTGTGCGGCGGGATCATGCTGGTCGTGCTCGGACTCGCGCTGGGCGAACGCCTGCCCGCCGCGCCGACCCTGCACGGCACCGCGGCGCTGGTGTACCTCGCGCTGCTGGGCTCGATCGCCGGTTTCGGCGCCTATCTCTGGCTGCTGCAGCACGTGCGCCCGGCGCTGGCCGGCAGCTATGCCTACGTCAATCCGCCGATCGCGGTCCTGCTCGGCGCGTGGCTGGCGGACGAGCGTTTCGGTGCGCACGACCTCGGCGCGATGGCGGTGATCCTGATCGGCGTGGTGGTGATCGCCCGCGCGCGGGCGCGCAAGGCATGAACGCGCCCATGAGCGCGGACACCCGCAGCGGCCTGTGGATGGCCGCCGGCGCGTTCGTGATCTGGGGTCTGATGCCGCTGTACTGGCATCTGCTCAAGCATGTGCCATCGCTGCAGATCGTCGCCCACCGCGTGGTCTGGTGCGCGGCGCTGGTCTCGGCGTGGCTGCTGTGGAAACAGGGCCGCGGCTGGCTGCGCGCGATCCTCGCGCAGCCGCGGTTGGCGGGTCTGCTCGCGCTCAGCGGGCTGTGCATCGGCTGCAACTGGGGCCTGTACATCTGGGCGGTCAACGCCGGGCATGTGGTCGAGAGCAGCCTGGGCTATTTCATCAACCCGCTGCTCAACGTGGTGATCGGCACCCTGTTCCTCCGTGAGCGGCTGAACCCGCTGCAGTGGACATCGGTCGCGATCGCCGCCGCCGGCGTGCTGTGGCTGACCTTCCGCTTCGGCAGCTTTCCGTGGATCGCGCTGGCGCTGGCGACCTCGTTCGGCATCTACGGCCTGATCCGCAAGATCGCCGCGGTCGAATCGGTCGCCGGTCTCGGCGTGGAGAACCTGGTGCTGCTGGCGCCGGCGCTGGCGTATCTGGTGTGGATGGAAGGCAGCGGCGCCGGCGGTTTCTTCGGCGGCTGGAGTGCGGCCACCGATGCGCTGCTGATCTTCGGCGGCGCGCTCACGGCGCTGCCGCTGATCGGTTTCGCCTTCGCGGTGCGCCGGGTCGCGCTTTCGACCATCGGCCTGATGCAGTACATCGCGCCGACCATGCAGTTCCTGATCGGCGTGCTGGTGTTCCGCGAAGCCTTCGACACCGACCGCGCGATCGGCTTCGCGATCATCTGGACCGCGCTAGTGCTGTTCGCCGGCGAAGGCCTTTACCGCGCACGTCGCGGCGCGCGAACGCCGGTCTGAGCCCGAGCCCGCGCCGCTCCCTCGCCGGCGTCGACGATCGTCGCGCGATGCATTGCCCGCGACTCACTTCTTCGGCACGAACACCACTTTGGTGCCGACGCGGATCCCGTTGGGGATGACGCCGGTGTCGGCCCATTCGCCGGCGCCGACGCCGAAATCGAGGCGGTTGACGACGGCGCTGCCGGCGAGCACCGGTTTGGCGCCGGCAGTCCAGGTGAAGGTGAGGGTCACGGGCTTGGTCACCCCGCGCAGGGTGAGGGTGCCGTCGGCGGCGTAGCGGTTGCCGCCGAGGCTGCGGAAGCGGGTGGCGGTGTAGCGGGCCTGCGGGAATTTCGCGCTGTTGAAGAACGCGCTGCCGCGCAGTTCGCTGTCGTAGTCGGGATTGCCGGCGGTGGCGGTGGCCAGCGGGATGATCACGTCGAGCTTGGACTGCGCGAGTTTCGCCGGATCGAAGGAGAGGGTGGTCTTGAAGCCCGGAAAACTGCCGCGGAAGGCTTCGCCCTGATAATCGCCGGCGAAGGTGAGCGCGGAGCCGGTGGTCTGCACGTAGTCGGCGGCGAACGCGGGCGCGGACAGCAGCAGGCCGGCGAGGGCGATGCCGGCGAGGCGCGGGGAGCGGAGTTCATGCAGCATGATCGGAATCCTTGGGGGCGTCGGTGGGAGCCGCGTTGGCAGCAGCGGTGACAGGGGCGGCGATGGCGGCGTCCACGCGCAGCCAACCGCGCGGAAGCATGCGCGCGAGGGTGGCGTCGCGCTGGAACAGGTGATGCCAGACGGCGGCGCCGGCGTGGGCCACGACCAGCAGCACCAGCGCCCAGAACATCAGCTCGTGCAGATCCTCGGCCAGTTCGCGCAGCTCGCGGCCGGTGGCGACGATCTTCGGCAGATTGACCAGCCCGAACCACTGCAGCGGGAAGCCTGCGGCCGAGTTGAGCACCCAGCCGCTGAGCGGGATCGCGAACAGCAGTGCATAGATCGCGACGTGTACCAGTCCGGCGATGCGCGCCTGCCACGGCGGCGTGCCGGGCACCGGGGCGGGGCTGCCGGCGTACAGTCGCCAGACCAGACGGAGCGCGACCAGGGCGAGGATGGTCAGCCCGATCGACTTGTGC
>JBIJBH010000054.1:0-12411 GCA_044345315.1 Lysobacteraceae bacterium | reverse complement strand
TGACCGGCGCCGAGCTTACGATCGACGGCGGTTATACCGCGCGCTGACCGGATCGGCAGCCGTCGAGATTGCGGGGCGCGCGGTCGATGGTGTCCGCGCACCCGCAGGACGCGGGCCTGGATGTGGCTGCAGATGGGATAAACTGTCGGCGAATCCAGACTGGTCGACCCTCGCCATGCATCGAACCTGCCTGCTGCTGTCGCTCGCGATCCTGTCCTCCGCCTGCGCGAGTTCGCCCGAGCCACCGATCGCGTCGGGGCAATACACGTTCCAGCAGCGTTATGCCGAACATCCGGACATGACCGGGGCCCGATTCGAGGTGACGATCGACGGCGACCGCATCGTCGTGAACAACCCGACGCAGCAGGGTCCGTTCGCGCCGGGGCCGATCGAGGCGGGGACGCTGGAACGGCACGCGAAGTCCGGGCGCTGGATCATCGTGGTCGAGCCCGCGGATCGCGAGGCGGAAGAGGTCGGCGGCTGCACGGACGGGCCGACCGAAGTGGATCTGCGCAAGCGCATCTACTGGACCTGCTGATCGATCCGCCGGTTCGACCACGGTTCGCGACACGCAACGTTCCGCCGCCGTGCGATCGCGAACGATTCGCAACGCCGCGGCGGATTCGTCACGATTTCGATGAGATCCGGTTAATCCCGCGTCAATCGCGTGCGCACGGTCGCAAACGGCGACCGCCGCGGGCATCGCCCCGCATCGAAAACGCAACTTTTCTCTTACATCGCGCTAACAACCGGCTCATCGGCGCTTAATCGTGCGTCGCCAGCATCTTTGCGCATGATCTTCTCCTCTCCGTTTTCTCCCCTGCGTCCCGGCGACGGCGCGCTGCGCGCCGACGATGCGACGATCGCCGTCGGCGACCCGCGTCGCGCCGCCGCTGAAACCTTCGTCGCCCAGGTCTATCGCGCCCGCTATGGCGCGAGGCTGACCGTATTCATGCCGCAGCTGTTGGCCTGGCGCGACGACGCCGGTGCGCTGCGCGCGGTGGTCGGGCTGCGCCACGGCGGCGATGCGTCGCTGTTCGTCGAACAGTATCTGGATGTGCCCGCCGAAGCCGCGGTGGCCGCGGCGCTGGGCCGGCCGGTGGCGCGCGAGGCGCTGGTGGAGGTCGGCAATTTCGCGGCCTGTTCCGCCGGCGATGCGCGCGCGGTGATCGTGCATCTGACCGAGCGCCTGCACGCCGCCGGCGTGCGCTGGGTGCTGTTCGCGGCGACCCGCCAACTGCGCAACGCCTTCGATCGCCTGTATCTGGCGACGGTCGAGTTGGCCGATGCCGATCCGGCGCGGCTGGGCGAGGGCAGCGCCGACTGGGGCACGTACTACGACGCCCAGCCGAAGCTGATGTTCGGCGATGTCGCCGCCGGCCATGCCTATCTGCGCCGCAGCGGACGCCTGCGGCAGGAAGCGCCTGTGCCGTCGTTCCAGCCGCAGCAGTGGGCGGGTGCGCAATGAGCGCCGCGATGCATGCGTTCGCCGCGCTGATCGATGCGGGCCCGGTCGACGCGCCGCGGGTGCACTGGGACGGCGGGGCATGGTCCGGCGCGCAGCTGAAGGCGCGGGTGGACGACATCGCGCAGGCGCTGCTCGCGCTCGGCGTGCGCCGCATCGCCAGCCGGCTCGACAACGGTCCGCAGTGGCTGGCGCTGGATCTGGCGATCCGCCTTTTGGATCGCGTGCATGTGCCGCTGCCGACCTTCTTCACGCCGGCGCAGATCGCGCATGCGCTGTCCGGCAGCGGTGCGGATGCGCTGGTCGTGTCCGCCGACATGCCGCTGCCCGATGGGCTCGCGGCTACCGCGGGCACCGCGGTCGCGCTCGGCCACGGGCTCGCGCTGCGGCCGCTGTCGGCGACGGCGGTCGCGCTGCCGGCGGGCACCGCGGTCGTTACCTACACCTCCGGCACCACCGGCGCGCCGAAGGGCGTGTGCCTGGATGCCGCGACGCTGCTGACGGTCGCCGATGCGCTCGCCGAAGCGGCGGCGCCGCTGGCCCCGCGCCGGCATCTGTGCCTGATGCCGCTGTCGACGCTGCTGGAGAACGTCGCCGGGGTTTATGCCGCGCTGCGCAGCGGTGCGGAGATCGCGGTGCCGTCGCTGGCCGCGATCGGCTACACCGGCGCGGCCGGACTGGACCTCCGGACTCTGCTCGGCTGCCTGCATCGCCATCATCCCGAGAGCGCGATCGTGCTGCCGCAGTTGCTGCTCGCGCTGACCATGGCCGGCGAGCGCGGTGCGCGCTTGCCGGATTCGCTGAAGTTCCTCGCCGTCGGCGGCGCCCGCGTCGGCGCCGGGCTGGTCGCGCGCGCGCAGGCGCAGGGGCTGCCGGTATACGAGGGTTACGGCCTGAGCGAATGCGGTTCGGTCGTGTGTCTCAATCGCCCGGGCAGTGAACGCGCCGGCAGCGTCGGTCGCCCGCTCTCGCATGCGCGCGTGGAGGTGCGCGAAGGCGAGCTGTACGTCGAAGGCGTGCGCTGCCTCGGCTATCTGGGCGAGGACGGCCCGCCGCCGGGGCCGATCGCCACCGGCGATCTCGGCCATATCGACGCCGACGGTTTCGTGCATGTCACCGGGCGGCGCAAGAATCTGTTCATCACTTCCTACGGCCGCAACGTCTCGCCCGAATGGGTCGAGAGCGAGCTGACCCAGCATCCGCTGTTCGCGCAGGCGGCGGTGTTCGGCGAAGCGCGGCCGCAGAACATCGCGGTGGTCTGGCCGCGCCTGCCCGACGCCGACGACGCGGCCCTGCGCGCCGCGCTGGCCGAGGTCAACCGCGCGCTGCCCGACTATGCCCAGGTGTGCGATCTGGTCCGCGCCGACGCGCCGTTCTCGCTCGCCGACGGCCTGCTCACCGCCAACGGCCGGCCGCGCCGCGACGCCATCCTCGCGCGTTACGGCGCGGCGGTGGAGGCCTGCCACGCGCGCCATGCCGCGACGATCGCGATCGACACCGACACCTTCGACATCGACTCCCTCGTCATCGAGTCCCTCCCCATGGAACCGACCATGCTTTTTCACGACCGACTGCTCGCCGAGACCCGGCGCGAACGCGAGGCGCTGATCGCGGTGCCGATCATCCAGCAGGCGCTGGGCGGCGCGATCGCGCGCGAGGACTACATCGCCTTCCTGACCCAGGCCTTCCATCACGTCCGCCACACCGTCCCGCTGTTGATGGCCTGCGGCGCGCGCCTGCCGGCGCGGCTGGAGTGGCTGCGCAGCGCGGTCGGCGAATACATCGAGGAGGAGATGGGCCATCACGAATGGATCCTCGACGATCTCGAAGCCTGCGGCGCCGAGCGCGCGGCGGTGGAGCACGGCGAACCTTCGGAGGCGACCGAACTGATGATCGCCTACGCCTACGACACCATCGCCCGCGGCAACCCGGTCGGCTTCTTCGGCATGGTGCTGGTGCTGGAAGGCACCAGCGTCGCGCTCGCCACGCGCGCGGCGGAGACCATCGAATCCTCGCTCGGCCTGCCGCGCAACGCCTTTTCCTATCTGCGCTCGCACGGCGATCTCGACATCGAGCACACCGGTTTCTACGAGACGCTGATGAACCGGCTCGACGACGAGGACGACCGCCGCGCGGTGATCCATGCAGCGAAACGCTTCTACAAGCTCTATGGCGACATCTTCCGCACCCTGCGCGCCGAGGCGCCCCGCGAAGACGACCGCGCTCTGGCGGTGGCCGCATGATCGCGCTCGCGGGCAGGACCGTGCTGTTGACCGGCGCCAGCGGCGGGATCGGTTCGGCGCTGTGCGATCGTCTGGTCGCGGCCGGCGCGCGCGTGGTCGCGGTCGGCCGCAGCGACGATCGCCTGCGTCCGCTGGTGCAGCGGCACGGCGCCGCGCAGGTGCTGCCGCTGACCGCCGATCTGTCGACCGACGCCGGTCGCGCCTCGCTCGTCGCCGCCGCCGAAGCGCTCGATCCGGCGCCGTCGGTGCTGGTGCTGGCGCATGCGCACGGCGCCTTCGGTCTGTTCGAGGATCAGTCGCCGGAGGCGCTGCGTGCGCTGGTCGAGACCAATCTGATCGGTCCGATGCTGCTGATCCGCGCGCTGTCGCCGATCCTCGCGCGGCACGAGCGCGCGTCGGTGGTCGCGGTCGGTTCCACCTTCGGCAGTCTCGCCTTTCCGGGATTCGCGGCCTACAGCGCGAGCAAGTTCGGCCTGCGTGGCCTGATCGAAGGACTCGCGCGCGAGTACGCCGATACCGGTCTGCGCTTCCAGTTCCTCTCGCCGCGCGCCACCCGCACCGCGTTCAACACGCCGCAGGTCGAGGCGATGAATCGCGAGATGAAGGTCGCGCAGGACGAACCGGCCGCGGTCGCGGCGCGGCTGGTCGACGCGATCGCCGCCGGCCGTCCGCGGATGCAGATCGGCTGGCCGGAGAAGTTGTTCGCACGTCTCAACGGCGCCTTGCCCGGGCTGGTCGACCGCAGTCTCCGGGCGCAGTTGCCGATCGTGCGCCGTCACGCGCGCGCCTGACGCCGCATCGTTCTTCACCTTCCAGGAGACTCTCATGATCCGCACACGTTCGATCCGCTCAGGTTCCGGACTCCTCTCCGCCGCCGTCGCCGGTGCGCTGTTGCTCGCCGCCACGCTTGCCGTCGCCGGCGAACTCGCGCCGCAGGTGGTGTCGGTCCGCGACCGCTGGGCCGAGGTCAACTACAACACCCCGAAGAAACAGCGCGAAGCCGCATTCGAGTCGCTGGCGAAACAGGCCGCCGCGGCGCGTGCGGCGCAGCCGAAGGACGCCGGCGCGCTGATCTGGGAAGGCATCGTCCTCTCCAGCTATGCCGGCGAACGCGGCGGGCTGGGCGCGATGAGCCTCGCCAAGCAGGCCAAGGCCGATTTCGAACAGGCGCTGCGGATCGATCCGACCGCGCTCGACGGTTCCGCCTACACCAGCCTCGGCGTGCTGTATTACCAGGTGCCCGGCTGGCCGGTGGGCTTCGGCGACGACGACAAGGCCCGCGACCTGCTGCGCAAGGGCCTGCAGGTGAACCCGAACGGCATCGACGCGAATTATTTCTACGCCGACTTCCTGCGCGATCAGGGCGACTGGGCCGGCGCCGCCGCGGCGCTGCAGAAGGCGCTGGCCGCGCCGCCGCGCCCGGGCCGCGAGCTGGCCGATCAGGGCCGGCGTCGCGAAGCCACCGAACTGCTCGCCAAGGTCCGCACACACCTCGCCGCGCGCTGATCGCAGGCGTCCTCGCCGCGACCCCGCGCGCTTGCGGGGCCCGCGGCGCGGCGCCACACTCGCCCCATGCGCATCCTGCTGGTCGAAGACGACGCCTCGCTGGGCGAAGGCCTGCGCACCGCGCTGCGCCGCGCGGCCTACACCGTCGACTGGCTGCGCGATGGCGCGTCCGCGCTGGCCGCGATCCGCGACGGCGACATCGATCTGGTGGTGCTCGACCTCGGTCTGCCGCAGATGGACGGCATCGAGGTCATCCGTCAGGCGCGACGGCTCGGCGCCGACGTGCCGATCCTCGTGCTCAGCGCGCGCGAACGCGCCAGCGACCGCGCGCTCGGGCTCGATGTCGGCGCCGACGATTACCTCGGCAAACCCTTCGATGCGCGCGAACTGCTGGCCCGGGTGCGCGCGCTGCTGCGCCGCACCGGCGGTCGCGCCGATCCGATCCTCCGCATCGGCGCATTGACCCTCGATCCGGCGGGTCTGGCGGTGACCTGGCGCGGACGCATGCTCGATCTGCCGCGCCGCGAATTCGCGCTGCTGCGCCTGCTGATGGAGCAGCGCGGCCGGCCGATCACCCGCGAATCGGCGCAGCAGCGTCTGTACGGCTGGGACGAGGATGTCGCCAGCAACGCGCTCGATGTGCATATCCACGCCCTGCGCAAGAAGCTCGACCCCGCGCTGATCCGCACCCTGCGCGGCATCGGCTACGCGCTCGACGACAAGGTCGCGCAGGGCGAGACCGACGCCTCGCCGCCGGCCACCGAGTGATGTCGATCCGGCGCGCGCTGCTGCTGTCGATCCTCGGCGTGACCACGCTGGTGCTGCTGGTCGCCGCGGCCTTCAGCTATCGCGCCGGCCTGCAGGAAGCGGGCGAGCTGTTCGACGCCAAGCTCGCGCACTCCTCGCGGGTGCTGATGAGTCTGGTCGACGAGCCGCTGTCGGATCTGGACGGCCGCGCCGGCGCGCGCGACGCCGAGGCGCTGGTGATCCGGGTCTGGCACGGCAGCGCCGAGGGCGAGGGCGAGGATCTGGCCTTCGCCGACGGTCACGCCTACGAAACCAAACTCGCCTTCCAGGTGCGCGATGCGCGCGGCACCCTGCTGCTGCGCTCCGACAGCGGCCCGGCGCAGCCGCTGGCGCCGCTGGCGCCGGGCTTCGCCGATCGCACCATCGACGGCGAACACTGGCGTACCTTCACCCTGCGTTCGCCCTCCGGGCGCTGGTACCAGTCCGGCGAGCTGGCCGCGATCCGCGCGGAAATCGCCGAGGAAATCGCGCTCGGCACCCTGGTGCCGCTGCTGCTGGCGCTGCCGCTGCTGGCGCTGACGGTGTGGGTCGCGGTCGGCTGGGCCTGCCGCAGTCTCGTACAGGTGTCCGATGCGGTCGGCCTGCGCGAGATCCAGCGTCTGGAACCGATCCGCGTCGCCCGCGTGCCGCGCGAGATCCAGGGCCTGGTCGGCGCGCTCAACGATCTGCTGCTGCGCCTGGGCGACGCGCTCGCGCGCGAACGCCGCTTCACCGCCGATGCCGCGCACGAACTGCGCACCCCGATCGCCGCGCTGAAACTGCACGCCTACAACCTGCGCGATGCCGGCGAGGACGAGCGCGAGGCCTCGCACGCGCGGCTCGACGCGGGCATCGAACGGATGGAGCGTCTGGTCGCGCAACTGCTCGCCCTGAGCAGGATCGAAAGCGGCGCGGAGGCGACGGCGGCGCGGCAGCCCATCGATCTGGCCGAGGTCGTGCGCCGGCTCGAACGCGATTACGCCGAACTCGGCGCGATCGACGGCAAACATCTGCGCCTGCATCTGGCCCCGGCGCCGATCCTCGGCGAGCCGTCGGCGATCGACGCGCTGGTGCGCAACCTGATCGACAACGCGGTGCGCTACGCCCCGGCCGGCGGCGAGATCGCGGTGACCACCGCAGGCGAAGGCGATCGTGCGCGGCTGGTGGTCGAGGATTCCGGCCCCGGCATCCCGGAGGACGCGCGCGCGCGGGTGTTCGGCCGCTTCCATCGCGAACTGGGCAGCGGGGTGGAGGGCAGCGGCCTGGGTCTGGCGATCGTCGCCGAGGCGATCCAGCGGCACGACGGCGACATCGCCCTCGACGCCTCGCCGACGCTCGGCGGCCTGCGCGCGACGGTGTCGCTGCCGGCGGATCGAGCCGGGACGGGCGTATCATCGGCCGCCGGAAATTCCTGAAGGAAAGGTCCCCGTGAACGTCGTGCTCGCCCGCTGCCTGCTCGCGCTCTCGATCTTCGTCGCCACGGCCTCGGCCACCGAAACGCCCGGCGCGATGGCCAGGTTCTACGCCGAGTCCTGGCTCGAAGGCTACAAGCTGGGCGTGGAGGCCAATCAGGGCGTGTCGGAAGCCTTCAAGCAATGCGTGCGCGGCCTTTCGGCGGATCCGCTCGCACGGGCCTATCAGCGTTTTCTGGTCCGGGATTACAGTCCGGAAGAGGTGGCCGGGTTCGATGCGTTCATCGCCTCGCCCCTCGGCGTCAGGATGCTGGCCTATTCCCGCTATCGCACCCTGAAGGCGCGCGCAGTCGACGGGCTGGAAGAGGCCGTGCTCACCGACGAGGATCGCCGGGCCCTGGACGCCTACGCCGAGACCGCGGTGGGTCGGAAATTCGTGGCGCTGTACACGAGCCGCGACGATGCGCCGGACACGCCGCACATGATCGCTACCGAGGCGCTGATCGACAGCTGCCGCAAACGCCGCTAAGTACACGCGCGAACGACCGCGCCCGGAACAGGCCCGCATCGGCGCAGCCCGGATCCGGCCCCGGTCGTCGAGGCGCAATCGAGCCGACGCCGAGCCCGGAGGCGCCGGCCACGGCGTCCCGCCAGCGTCCCGACAGGCACCATCCCTGCCTGGACCCGCTGGCGCGCGAAGCCCCGTCCGTGGGCCCGAAGCTGGCGCGGGTCTGAATCGAATCTCTCGCCTGCCTCTCTCGCGGCGTCGACTGAATTTTCAAGGCATTGAAGGAAAAGGAAAAAACAGAAAGGAGAGAGGTTCGTGATCGAGCCGAGAGGACTCGCTGCGGTTCGATCGCGACATTGACTGCCGTCCGCAGTGTCGCACCCGGGCCGCCCCCGGCGGATGCGCCGCACGACCCGGTCCATGCGCTCCTTCCTCTCATCCAAAAGGAATGTCCAGTGTCCAAGCCCTACAGCAAAGACGGCAACATCTTCACTTTCGGTGTCCACGGCACGGAGAACACTCCGGACAATATCCGCCAGGTCTCCGGCCGAATCAGCCAGGAACTCGGGAAAACCACGGACGGTGCGAACCTCTGGGACAACGGTTTCGACTGGCGGGCCAGGCAGGGCGGCCGAGGCCATCCCGCACCCGGCACCGCCCATCTGCACAACGGCGTGGACGACCGCCGGATGGCCGCCGAGCGCCTGGAGGACTATGTCGTCAACCGCGTGGTCAACGCCGCCGCCAACAACAAGATCGCCAAGAGCGAGCCGCTGGTCGTCAATCTGGTGGGCTTCAGCCACGGCGGCAACGTTTCGCTCCAGGCCGCCGCGGGCATCGCCGAGGAGCTGAAGGAACGGGGCTTCAAGAATGTCGCGATCCACGTCAACACCCTGTCGACGCCGGCCTACAACCAGCAGACCGGGCACCCCAACTGGGGTTGGGCCCATCGCAACGAGTCGCTGCCCAATCCCGAGAATCCGGCCAACGTCAGGCGTCAGGTCGAAGCGCTCGGTGTGCGCTTCGCGCACACCCATCTGGGGATCGAGCAGGACGGCGTCGCCACCGCTGCGCGCGGAGAGGATCGCTACGGCAACAACGGCGTGACCCGGCAGCAGATGCTGCCGGCGCTGCACAACGATTTGAATCCGGTCGACCGCACCGTCAAGAACCACGGTCTGCTCCAGGACAACCCGGGTTACATGCAGCGCGCTGCCGATTTCATGGAAGGTCGTTTCAACGGTCTGGCGCCGCCGAAGACCCGCGCTGCCGCGGAGACGTCCGAAGGCATCGCCGTGGCCACGGCGAACATCGGCGATCGGCCGCAGGTCGGTACGCCGACGCTGGTCGCCGACGCGCGCTCCGGACAGAGGCCGGGCGAGATCGATCCGTTCCGTCCCGGCAACGGCATGCTCGACGTCATCAACGATCGCTACTTCAACCTCGATGGCAGGCAGGTGGCGAATCCGTACGGCGAGCGCATGCAGGAGATGCTCAAGCAACTGGAGACGCCGCAGTTCTCGCCCGAAAGGAACCGCGACAACGTCGCCGCGCTGATGGAAGCCGCGGTCGCCGGCAAGTTCAAGCTGGACGAGCCCATCCAGGTCGGTCTGGGCAACCGCGACAACCTGTTCGCGATGCAGGGCAACGGCGATGCCGCCAACCGCGTCGCGGTGTCGCTCTCCGACACCAACGGTGCGTATCAGCGCTTCAGCGAAGCCGTCGTGGCGAAGGTGCAGGAACAGGTGCAGGCGCCGCAGACGACGCTCGCCCAGGCGCCGGTGCAGGAAACCGAGCAGCGCCGCGCCACGATATCGGTGTGATCCAACGCGACGGCCCGTGCCGCGGCATGCTCGCCGCGGCGCGCGGTCGTCGCAGCATCGTCCGGCTTCAGCCCGGCAGCGCCAGATCGTCCAGCATCGCGCGCAGGAAACGCGCAGCCTCGCCGCCGGTGCAGGCGCGGTGATCGAAGGTCAGCGACAGCGGAATGACCTTGTGCGATTCGAAGCCGCCGATCACCGGCGTGATCTGATGGCGGGCGCGGCCCGCGGCGACGATCGCGACGCAGGGCGGCACGATCACCGGGGTGGCGTAGCGGCCGGCGAACATGCCGAAGTTCGAAAGCGAAATCGTGTAGCCGGTCAGTTCGCTGGCCGGGAGGCTGCGCGCCTCGACCTGCGTACGCAGGCGATTGATGCCCTCGCGCACGCCGCCGGCGTCGAGCATGTCGGCGTTGCGCAGCGCCGGCACGAAGAGACCGTCGTCGGTGTCCACCGCGATGCCGATGTCGACGTGCGGATGCAGGGTGCGGGTGAGGTTGTCGCCGTCGAACCAGGCGTTGAGCGCCGGCACCGTCTTCGCTGCGACGCAGATCGCGCGCACCAGCCGCGCGGTCATGTCGTTGCCGTGGCCCCAGGTGTGGATGTCGGCGTCGTCGGTGAGCGTGGTCGGGACGACCTTCGCATGCGCATCGGCCATCACCCGCGCCATGTTCCGGCGCACGCCCTTGAGCTGTTCCGGTTGACCGCTGACCGACACCGACGGCGGCTGCGTGCGCATCGGTTTGCCGCTGGCGGAGAGCTGGGTGCGTTGAGCGGTTTCGTGTGTGGGAGCGACGCGAGTCGCGACAGCTGCGGCGGCTGCGGGTGGTGTCGCGACTTGCGTCGCTCCCACAGCGGGCGCGCCGGCTTTTGCGGAGCCATCCGCCGCCGCGCGCTTGACGTCGTCCATCGTCGCTACGCCGTCGGCGCCGCTGGGGCGCACGCGGGCGAGATCGACGCCGAGCTTGCGCGCCATCGCGCGCACCGCCGGCATCGCCTTCACGCCGCCGACCGCGACCGCGGCTTCGGTGCGCACGGCGTCGGAGGTCTGCATCGCGCCGACCACGGTGCCGGCGTCGCTGCTGTCACCTCTCCCCTCGGGAGAGGTCGCCGCGCGTAGCGCGGCGGGTGAGGGTGAGGCCGCCGCCGAAGCGTCGTGTGCGGACGAACCCTGACCCCCGGCCCCTCTCCCGGCGGGAGAGGGGGGCGGTGCGTGGTGGTGCCCGGTGTCCTGACCCTCCGCGCGCTGCGGCAGCGACGGATCGATCTCGAATTCCGCGAGCATCGTGCCGGTGACGATCACGGCGCCGGCCTCGCCGGCCAGCTTCAGCACCTTGCCCGATACCGGCGAGGGCACTTCGACCACCGCCTTCGCGGTCTCCATCGACACCAGCGGTGCGTCGAGCCTGACCACGTCGCCCGGCTTCACGAACCATTCGACAATGGTCGCGTCCGGCAGGCCTTCGCCGAGGTCGGGGAGGAGGAAGGTCTTGGTCTGGCTCATGCGGTGTCTCTCTGGTTCATGCCGTTGTGGGTCATGCCGTCGTCGTTCATGCCATGGTCTCGATATGTTCCGCGGGCAGCCATCCGCTGCGCCCGTCGTCGTGTTCGCACCACCACCAGCCGCCGAGTTCGAACAGCAACTCGACCGCGCCGCCCGCATCCGCATCCAGTTCCTGCGCCGAATAATCGCGCAGGGCTTCGGCGCGGCCCTCGCCCAGCGGTTTCAGCCAATCGAACGGCGCCCAGCCGGCGTTGCCGTCGGCGGTGATCGTCCAGATGAAGGCGGGCCATTCGGTATCGCGTTCGCCGAGGGTCACGATCTCGCCCGCCGCGAACCGGATCGGGTTCGTGTATTGCGTGCGGTAGTCGCGGACGACGCGGGCGCGCATCAATGCAGGGCTCCGGTCGCCGTCATGCGAAAAGCGAATCCCCCATCGCCTGCCGTGCAGGCGATCGCCCCCTTTTGCAAAGGGGGCTGCAGACATGGCTGCGCGTGCATCGTGCCTGCCGATGCGAGAGGCGGGTGTCCTGCGCCGCGCTGCCGGGAGCGCAAGTCGTTGTTCGCCCCCTTTGCAAAAGGGGGCCGGCATCGCGCAGCGATGATGGGGGGATTTGCTCTTGCGCGCATCGCCCGCATCGTCCCGATCAGCTCGCCGCCAGGGTGCGTTTCGCCGCGGCGACGATCTTCTCGACGCTCGGCAGGTACTTCATTTCCAGGCGGAACAGCGGGATGTGGGTGTCGTAGCCGGTGACGCGCTCGACCGGGGCGACGAGGTCGTACATCGATTCCTCGGCCAGACGCGCGGCGATCTCGGCGCCGAAGCCGGCGGTCTTCGGGGCCTCGTGCACGATCACGCAGCGGCCGGTTCTGCTCACCGATTCGGCGATGGTCGCGAAATCCAGCGGCTTGAGCGTGGCCACGTCGATCACCTCGGCGCTGATCCCGTCTTTCGCCAGCGCGTCGGCGGCTTCCAGGCATTCCTTCACCTGCGCGCCCCAGGTCACGAGCGTGACATCGCTGCCGTCGCGCAGCACGTAGCATACGTCCAGCGGCAGCGCTTCGCCGTCGTCGGGGACGAGTTCCTTGTATTGGCGATAGATCCGCTTGGGCTCCATGTAGATGACCGGGTCCGGGTCGCGGATCGCGGCCAGCAGCAGGCCGTAGGCG
>JBIJBH010000435.1:0-3388 GCA_044345315.1 Lysobacteraceae bacterium | reverse complement strand
GTGGGGAATGTGGTGCGGAAGGGTAAGGCATCAGCGCTGTTTCGCGATCCAGGCGAGGGCCGCGTCGAGGGCCGGATCGCGCCCGGCGCGCAGGGCCTTGAGCGTCGGCGGGCTGGGCGTATCGGGAATGACGCCGACGCCTTCGATCCGGCGGCCCTTGGGGTCGATGTAATCGGCGGTCGGGTACAGCAGGCGGTCGCCGGAGGGCAGCGGCACGCTGGCCGAGGGCAGCGCCATCCCGGCGCTGGTGTCGCCGAAGACGCGGGCGCGGCCGAGCGCCTGCAGGCCGCCGGCGAACATGTCCGAGCAGCTGACCGAGCCGCGGTCGGTGAGGATCGCGAGCGGGCCGCCGTGGCGGCGGATGTCGACGCCGGCGTCGTCGACCTCCCGCGGCAGCGCGGTCAGCTTGAGCTCGCCACCGCCGGTGATCATGGTGCCGATCGCCGCCGGCTCGTCGAGGAACAGGCCGCCGAGCGCGGTCATCGAGGCGATCAGGCCGCCGCTGTTGCCGCGCAGGTCGAGGATGACGCCGCGGCACTCGTCGTGTTCGCGCAGGGCCGCGACCAGTTGATCGAAGACCGGCATCGCCCACTGACTGAATTCGACGTGCAGGGCGCAGCCGCCGCCGCGCAGCGGCACCGCGCGCTGTTCGAAGCGCAGCGGCATCGGCGGCAGGCCGGGCAGGGTGATGGTGCGGGTGTTCGGGTTGTTCTCGGCGGTGAGCGACAGTTCGCGCTCGGCGCCGCGCTCATCGCGCAGCTTCAGCGCGACCGGCGCGCCGGGGGCGACCGCGGCGACCATCTGGTTGGCCATGAGGTGCAGCACGGTCAGGCCGCGCGGCTTGAGCAGGTCCGCGCCGCCTTCGGCGAAGACCTTGTCGGTGTCGAAACCGCCGATCTTCGCGACGCTCCAGCCCGGGCGGACGCCGGCGCTCGCGGCGGGCGAACCGGGGATCACCCGTTCCACCACCAGATCGCGATCGATCACCGCCAGGCGCAGGCCGAGGTCGCCGGTCCCGGACCGGGGCGCTTCGCCGGCCTTGGGCAGTGCGTTGGCCGGAATCAGCTCCAGATGCGAGGCCTTCAGCGCGCCCAGCAGTTCACCGATCTCGCGACGCAGGGTGGCGATGTCGGGCGCGTTCTCGATGTCCGACTGATGCGCGGCCTTCAGCGCGTCCCAGTCCAGACCTTCGTGTTCGCCCTTGAAACCGCTGTTGCGCAGACGTTCCCAGATCACCGCGAAGGTTTCCTTGGCGCGGATGTCGACGGCGCGCATGTCGGTGCTGGCGGCGGGCGCATCGGCGCGGGAGATGGACGGCAGCGGCGCGAGCAGGGCCAGCGCGAGCAGCGGGGTGAGGATCCGGGAAAACGGGGATTTCATCGACGATCGTTCCGTGGCGTGTGGCGGGGGCGCGGGCCGTCATGGCCGGCCTGCGTGCCTACAAGACCATGCGGCGCGGCGGTTGTGACCATGACCAAAGACAGGGTGCGCGGCGACCGCCGAAGCGACGCTGCGGCGACGCCGTCGGCGGTTCGGTCGTCGCGGTTCAGGGATTGCAGAGATCGCAGTGCGCCGGGTCGGCGTGGGTGCGGCCGTCGCCGCGCGGCCGCGCCTCGCGCGCGCCGCAGGCCGTGCAGGCGTGGATCTCGGCCCGGATCATCGCGGTCGGCGCGCCGCAGTCCGAGCAGGGCAGACCCGGCTCGCTGCCGGTCGGCCCGAAGCCGGGGGCATCGCACTGCGGGCAGCGGCTGCCGAGCCGGCGGACCAGGCGTTCGGCCAATTCGGCGATCCGCGCCATCCGGCTGGGATTGAGATGCGCGCGCATGTCGGTTTCGACCCGCACGCGGCCTTCCGGCGAGGCGGCGAGGCATTCGGCGATCGCGCGATCCAGCGCGACGCGATCGCGCAGGCCCTTGCGCACCAGGGCATCGGGGCTGGCCGGTTCGGCGCGCACGATCAGCGCATGCGAAGGGAATTTCCAGCGCGTCAGCTCGGCGTCGTCGAGTGCGTCGGCGGCGGCGATCGTGCGTCCGGCGAGATTGGTCTCGTGGCTGGCGAGCGATTCGGCGATCACCAGCCCGCGGGTGTCGTCGACCAGCACCGCGATCTCGCGATGCAGCGGCACGAAGCCGAGCACCGGATCGGGGCCGAAGCTGCCTTCGGTCGCAAGTCCGAGCGGCAGCCCGGTCGCGCGCATGCCCAGGCGCGCCTTTTCGATCGCGGTGTCCAGCGGCGGCAGCCGGCGCGGGATCTCGCCGCTGAAGGTGCCGAGCGCGTCGGTGTCGACGTCGTCGGCCGGAACCAGCCGTACGCCGACGGCGGCGAAGGCCGGCGCGAGCGCCCCGGCCTTGCCGTGGAGGGTGGCGATGGCGATCGCCGCCCCGGCGTAGGGATGGTTCCCGTCGTTCATTCACCCTGGGCCTGGGAGTAACCGCGCACGCCGTCGAACTCGTACAGATTCTCGGTCTTGACCGCATCGTAACCGGCTTCGGCGATCCGCATCAGCAGCATCGAGATCGCGCGGTTGCCCAGGCGCGTGTCGATCATCGGGAAGCGGCAGCGCCAGTGGTCGGTGCGCAGGGTCTGCGGATTGCCGTTCGGATACACCTTCACGCCGCGGTTGGTGATCAGCGCGAGCCGGAATTCCGGGCCGGCCAGCGGTTCCAGCGCCGCGCCGAGTTCGTTCGCGTCGCGGGTCTCGGTGTCCCAGTTCAGGAACACGTCGACGCCGACCAGGGTCTTCTTCGCGTTGACGTGCGGCGGGATCGCCACGTCCGGATGCACCAGCGATTCGGGTTCGCGCTCGGGATAATCCACCGCCGGGATCTGCTGCGGCCGCAGGCCCAGGCGCGCGATCACCGCCTCGGCGAAGGCGCGGGTACCGACCTTCTCGCGGCTGACGCCGTCGCGGTAGATGTCGCCGGTGTGCACGCCGTCCTCCAGCGCGCGCAGCCAGGCGTTGTGGATGTCGGTCGCCGGCCTGGCGCGGCCGAGATGCACCAGCATCATCACCGCCGACAGCAGCAGGCCGGAAGGATTCGCGATGTCCTGGCCGGCGATGTCCGGCGCCGAGCCGTGCACCGCTTCGAACATCGCGCAGTCGTGGCCGATGTTGGACGAACCGGCGAGGCCGATCGAGCCGGCGACTTCCGCGGCCACGTCGGACAGGATGTCGCCGTAGAGATTCGGGGTCACGACGACGTCGAAATCGGCCGGCCGGCTGGCCATGCGCGCGGTGCCGATGTCGATGATCATGTGGTTCGTGGCGATCTCGGGATACTGCGGCGCGATCTCGTCGAAGACCTTGTGGAACAGGCCGTCGGTGAGCTTCATGATGTTGTCCTTGGTCATGCAGGTGACCTTCTTGCGTCCGTGCGCGCGGGCGTAT
>JBIJBH010000143.1:0-7971 GCA_044345315.1 Lysobacteraceae bacterium | reverse complement strand
CGCTGTTGTGGGCCACAATCGCGATCGCCGCGCTGTTCGCGCTCGAACGCCTGCTGCTGCCGCGTCTGCTGCTGTTCCGTCACCGCTTCCGGCTGATGCGGCTGGAAGCCACCGACGGCGACCCCGCGTTTCCGCATGTCTACCGGATCGCGCCGGTGCGGCATGCGCCGACCGGTTTCGATGTGCAGTCGTGGAAACCGATGCGCGGCATGGCCGCCGGCGATCTGGCGATCTCGATCAGCGACGCCCACGACCGCGGCCTGGCGCTGATTCCGCTGCGTACCGTCGGCCGGCTGCCGATCCTGGTCTGGGATCGCGACCTGCTGCAGCACGATGCGTTTCCGCCCCTGCCCGACGACGTGCGCCGGCTGGCCGAAGGCTTCGACCGCGCCTGCACCCTGGACGCGCAGCACGGCGAGCGGCTCGCGCGCGATCGCGCGCTGCGCGGCGGAGGCCACCTGCGCCCCGCGGCCGATCCGCAGCGGGTCTGGGCCGAGGTCGCGCTGGCGCCGGCGGTGAAGACCCGGCTGATGGATCTGGCCGCGCATTTCGCCGCCGGCAGCGCCTCCGCGACGCGCGGTCTGCTGCTCTACGGCCCGCCCGGCACCGGCAAGACCACGATCGCACGCGCTTTCGCCGACAGCATGGGCTGCGCGTTCTTTCCGCTGTCGTTGCCGGACCTGAAATCCGGCCATGTCGGCCAGAGCGGCGAGAACGTGCAGGCGCTGTGGCGCAAGGCCCGCGCCGAACCGCAGGCGGTGATCTTCGTCGATGAGTGCGAATCGGTGTTCGGCCGCCGCGGCGGGATCGGCACCGACGGCGCGGTCGAGGAGATCGTCGCCGCCTTCCTCGCGCAGTGGGACGGCTTCGAGCGCCAGACCCACGTCTGGGTGGTCGGCGCCACCAATCGCCGCGACCTGATCGATCCCGCGCTGCTCTCGCGCTTCGAGGAACAGGTCGAGATCGGTCTGCCCGACGGCGCGATGCGGCTGCAGTTGCTGGCCGGCGCCTTCGCCCGGCTCGGCATCCCGCCGCCGCTGCCGGCGCAGACGGTGGAGCTGACCGCGGGGATGTCGGGACGGGATCTCGATGCGCTCGCCAAGCGCGCCGCGCGCGAGCACGGCACCCGCACGCCGCTGCCGGACGAGGCGCTGGCCGCGCTGACCACCGCGATGCGCCGGCAGGGTTCGACCGCAACCGACGCCAGCGCCGGCTGGGACAGTCTGGTGCTGGCCGAAGCCACCCTGCAGGAACTGAAAACCCTCGCCGGCCTGCTGCAGCACGCCGAGACCTTCCGCAAACGCGGCATCGGCGTGCCGCGCGGCCTGCTGTTGTACGGCCCGCCCGGCACCGGCAAGACCCAGATCGCGCGCACCCTCGCCAACGAGACCGGCCTGCGCTTCATCGCCGCCTCCACCGCCGACATCAAGCAGGGCTACCTCGGCCAGAGCGGGCAGAAGGTCCGCGAACTCTTCGAGCGCGCGCGCGAAGCGGCGCCGGCGCTGCTGTTCATCGACGAGATCGACATCGTCGCCGCCGCCCGCGGCGACGCCAGCGACGCGATCCAGACCGAGATCGTGGGCCAGCTGCTGCAGGAGATGGACGGTATCGTCGCCCGGCCGCAGCCGGTGTTCGTGCTCGCCGCGACCAACCGCCGCGACCGGATCGACGCCGCGGTGCTGTCGCGGCTGCCGCGGCAGATCGAGATCCCGCCGCCGGACCGCGACGGCATCGAACGGCTGCTGCGGCTGATGCTGCGGGGCAAGCCGCTGGGCTTCGATCCCGACAGCGCGGTGCCCGCGCTCGCCGCCCGGGTCGCCGGCCGCAGCGGTCGCGATCTGCGCGGCTGGGTCGAGGCCGCCGAACACCGCGCCGTCGCCCGCGCGATCGCCGCCGGCGATCCGGACGCGGTCGCGATCGCGCTCGACGATTTCGACGCCGGTCCCGCCGGCGGCACATGAGCGACGGCGGGCGATGCGCGATGATGGCGCGCATTCGCCGAACCCCGAGGTCGATCATGCCCGCGCACCGCCACCTGTCCGTCATCGCGGCGTCGGCCGCCCTGCTGCTGCTCGCCGCCTGCACCGGCGCATCGGCGCCCGCACCCGCGGCGGCGGCCGCGCCCGCCACCGCGGCGAAGACGCCCGCACCGATGCTGCAGGCGACCGGCGGCAAACCCGCGCACAGCCCGGTGCCGCGCACCGCGCCGCGCATCCTGGTGCACAAGACCCCGACCTGCGGCTGCTGCAAGGTCTGGATCGAGCATCTGATCGCCGACGGCTTCGCGGTCGAGGTCCGCGATGTCGACGATCTCGGCCCGATCAAGACCGAGGTCGGCGTCCCGCCCGGCAAGGGCTCCTGCCACACCGCCGAGGTCGAGGGCTATTTCGTCGAGGGCCACGTCCCCGCCGAGGACATCCGCCGCCTGCTCGCCGAACGCCCGCAGGCCCGCGGCATCACCGTGCCCGGCATGCCGCTGGGCTCGCCCGGGATGGAAGTCCCCAGCGGCCGCATCGAGCCCTACACCGTCGAGCTGGTGCGCAAGGACGGCAGCACCTCCGCCTGGGCGCAGCACGGACGCTGAACGGGCGAGAGTCTTCCCGAGTCTGCGGGACGGTCTTCCGGCGTCGGCCCATCAGCGCGCTGGCCACGGGCACTGGCCCCGAAAACCACGCGGATTTCTGCATTTTCCGTGCGCTCCGTCGCGGAGCGCAGCGCTTCGGCGCGTGAGCGGTTGCCTGAACGCCGCGGAAAAGTTCCCGAACCCGCCGGTTCAGAATTAAGGTTTCGTTACGACGCCATCCCCAGAATGCGCCTCACCGGTGCGGGCCCCACGCGACTTCCTCCCCCACCCCGCCCGGCTCCGAACAACAACATGAGGTTTACGATGAAGCGCACTCTCCTGGTCCTGACCCTGCTCGCCGCCCTGCCGTTCGCCGCCTCCGCGGCCGAGGGCGTGTCCTACAACTACGTCCAGGGCGGCTACGCGGCCACCAACAACAGCGACGGCGAAGTCGATGCCGACGGCTTCGGCATCGACGGCTCGGTCGCCGTGCACAAGAACGTCCACATCTTCGGCGGCTACACCGCGCAGGAACTCGACGTGTTCGACGTCGATGTCGACCAGTGGCGTCTGGGCGTCGGCTACAACCACGAACTGAACGACCGCGCCGACCTGGTCGCCCGCGTCGCCTACGAGAACATCGACGTCGCCGACACCGTGGACTTCGACGGCTACAGCGCCGAAGTCGGCGTCCGCGGCACCCTCGGCAAGCGCGTCGAAGGCTACGCCTTCGCCGGCTACCAGGACTTCGAGCAGGTCGACGGCGATTTCTACGGCCGCCTCGGCGCGCTGGTGAAGTTCAACGACAGCTGGGCGATCAACGGCGACGTGAAGTTCGCCGACGGCGACACCGAGTGGTTCGTCGGCCCGCGCTTCAGCTGGTAAGCACTCCCACCCGTGCAGGGTCCGCGTACGGCCTCCCCACGTACGCAGCAGGTCGCGTCTCTCCCGCGACCGCCCTGAAAGCCCGGCGAAAGCCGGGCTTTCTTGTGCGCGGTGCACGCCCGGGGCGCCGCGGTCTTGGGTACACTGCCCGGCCGCGACCGGGCCGACGGCGCCGCGCGGCACAGGACATCCACGACATCCGGCGGGTTCGACAGGCGGCTTTGATCGACAGGCCCGACCGGTCGGACGCCACCCATCAGGACAGACCAATCAGGACATGGGGTATTGCATGAAGAAGCGACTCGCGGCGGCCCTGCTGCTGGCCTCCCTGCCGTTCGCGGCCTCGGCCCGCGACAGCCTGGGCAGTTTCACCTACGTCGAGGCGGGCATCGAGCGCATCCGCGTCGATTACGACGTGCCGGGCCTCGACCCGCTCGATTTCGACGGCGCCACCGTGCGCGGCTCGATCGAGCTGACCGACAGTTTCTATCTCTACGGCGGCTTCGCCTGGGCGCGCAACGACGATTTCCCGATCAACATCGACGCGCGCCAGGCCCAGGGCGGCATCGGCTACCGCCACGGTCTGTTCGACAACACCGACCTGACCGCGGAGCTGGGATTCCAGCACATCGAGCTGGACACCGACGGCGCCGAAGACAACCTCGACGCCGCCCGCCTCTCGGTCGGCCTGCGCGGCGCCTTCACCAACCATCTCGAAGGCTGGGTCAAGGCCAACTACGTCGACGGCAGCGATTACGACGGCGAGTTCAGCGCCACCCTCGGCGCGCAGGCGATCATCAACGAAACCTGGGGCATCGTCTTCGAATACGAAGCGGGGGATCTCACCTCGCAGGCGATGCTGGGCGTGCGCGCGAGCTTCTGAGCGCGACCTTCCGAATCGCGAAAAGCCCGGCGAATGCCGGGCTTTTTTGTTGTGGTCGATGCGATGCCGCGCCGATCAATCGCCGAACAGGCCCTGCGGGTATTCCGGCTTCTGCTCGCGCGCCATCAGTCGCGCGAGGCCCTCGGCGGGAGTGATGCTGCCGTGGAGCACGTCGCGGACGGTGCTGGAGATCGGCAGTTCGATGCCGTGACGCTCGGCCTGGCGCATGACCTCGTCGGCGGTCTGGATCGACTCGACCACTTGGCCGATCTCGCGCACCGCATCGGCGATCGACTGGCCGCGGCCGAGGGCGAGGCCGAGCCGGCGGTTGCGGGACAGATCGCCGGTGCAGGTCAGCACCAGGTCGCCGAGACCGGCGAGGCCCATCAGGGTCTCGGCCTTGCCGCCGATCGCGAGGTTCAGGCGCAGCATCTCGTTGAGGCCGCGGGTGATCAGGCCGGCGCGGGCGTTGAGGCCCAGGTTCATGCCGTCGGCCACGCCGGTGGCGACCGCCAGCACGTTCTTCATCGCGCCGCCGAGTTCGGCGCCGAGCATGTCCTCGCCGGTGTAGGCGCGGAAGGCGGGACCGTGCAGGGCGTCGGCGACCTGCTGGGCGAAGTCGGGCGCGTCCGAATGCACGGTCAGCGCGGTCGGCAGGCCGGCGGCGACTTCCTTCGCGAACGAGGGGCCGGTGACCACCGCCAGCGGTACGTCGGCGGGCAGCAGTTCGCCGGCGACCTCATGCAGGAAGCGGCCGGAGCCGGGCTCGAAACCCTTGGTCGCCCAGGCCACGCCGGCATGCGCCGGGCGCAGCGGCACCAGCGCGTGCAGGGTTTCGGCGAAGGCGTGGGAGGGCACCACCACCAGGACCAGATCGGCGCCGCGCAGGGCGGCGTCGAGATCGGGGGTGGCGCGCAGCGCGGCGGGGAGCGGAATCCCCGGCAGATAGCGGGGATTCTCGTGGCGGGCATCGATCGCCGCGACCGTGTCGCGGTCGCGGCCCCAGAGCACCGTGGGGTGGCCGTGGCGGGCGATCAGCGCCGCGAGGGCGGTCCCCCAGGAGCCGGCGCCGAGGACGGCGACGGCAGGTCTGACGGCATCGGACGGCGGCAGTTCGGACGCCATGCGGACACCGCGCCGGGGGTCAGGCGTTGCCGGCGGTCTCGGCGCCGGCCAGACCGGCGTCCTGCTGCGAGGCGCGCTGACGCAGGCCCTCGGCGTACAGCGCTTCGAAATTGATCGGCTGCAGCAGGAAGGGCGGGAAGCCGCCGGCCACGATCATGTCGCTGACGGTCTGGCGGGCGTAGGGGTAGAGGATGTTCGGGCAGTGCACGCCGAGCATCGCGTCCAGGGTCTGGTCGTCGAAACCGCCGAGACCGAACAGGCCGGCCTGGCGCACTTCGACCAGATAGACGGTCTTGTCGACCATCTTGCAGGTCAGGGTGATGCCCAGTTCGACCTCGAACAGGTTGTCGGCGACGCGCTGGACGCGCTGGTTCAGGTTCATCTCCAGCGACGGCTGACCGTTTTCGCCGAACACCTGCGGCACGCCGGGCGCTTCGTAGGAGACATCCTTGACGTAGATCTTTTCGACCGTGAAGTTCGGGCCGTTGGCTTCGGCGGCGGCGCCGTTGGCGACGGGTTCGGACATGACTGGACTCCTGGAGGATCAAGCGGAAAAAAGAAGGCGATTATGGCACGCGGGCGCGGGACCGGCCGCGGCCGGGGCACCCGGTCGCCAGGGCCGGACCGATCTGGGAGCGGCAGGGGCGCTTTGCAATGGCCGCCCGGCTTCGGCCGCCGGCATTCGGACCGGCGGCGGCTGCGGGGCCGCCCCGGCGGGACTCAGCCCTTGCCCTTGACCAGCGGCAGATCGGCCTGCTGCCAGGCGGCGATGCCGCCCTCGAGCACGTGCACGCGCTCGAATCCCGCCTTCTTCAGGCGCTTGGCGGCGGCGGCGACGGTCATCCCGGTCTGGCAGACCAGCACGATCGGCAGGCTCTTGGCCGGGGCCAGCAGCTTGCTCTCGGGGTCGAACTGGCTCATCAGCACGTTCTTCGAACCGGCGATGTGGCCTTTCTGGAAGTCGGCGTAGGGCCGCAGGTCCACGACCAGGGCGTTGTCCTGGTTGATGAGATGGGTCAGCTCCGCCGGGCGCAGCGCCTTGTAGCCGCGGAGCAGGCGCGAGACTTCGTAGCCGATGATGACGACGGTGAGGACGACCAGGGCCAGGCTGTAGACCGGATTGCGGCCGGCGAAGGCCCAGAGTTCTTCGAGATTCACGGGTGCGGATTCACGGGTTGGGGCAGCCGGAGGGCGCGGGATGGTCGCGCTGGGGGCGGCATTGTCGCCTGCGCCGGGGCCGGAGGCAAAACCTGCCGACGGACAACAGGCGCGATGAAGCTGGAGGAGCTCAGCGCCCGTGCCAGAAGTCCGGCAGAGCCTCGATCCACCAGTTCTTGCTCTCGGCGTCGTAGCGCCAGACCTCGGTGTAACGGACCCGGCGCTGGGTGAGATTGTTGCGGTTGAGGATTTCGATCTGCACCTCACGCAGGACCGCGCCGTCGGGGCGGGACATGCTGGCGAGGTCGCGGTAGCTGGTGACCTGGATCTGCTCGAACCGGGAGAAATCCGCATCGGTCATCGGCTTGTCCTCGCGGACCTTGGGGTCGACCATGCTCCAGGCGCCCTCGAAATCGCCCCAGCGGATCGCAGCCGAATAGGCGTACTGGTTCTTCTCCAGCAGGCTGCGCTTCTTGCCGGCGACGGCGCCGCCGGCCACGGCCAGCAGCAGCACGACGACGAGACAGCGGAACCAGAAGCGCAGTGGGGCGTGGGTCGGCATGAGCGGGGTCCGGGCCGGAAGGGAGCGGCAGCCGGCATCCTACCCCGTGCGGATCGCGGCGTAACGGGCGCGACTTTCGGTCGCGACGCCGCCTTCAGGCAGCGTTACCGCCGCGTCGATCGCGATCCGCGCCCGGCCGCGGCTGCGCAGGGCATCGAGGAAAGCCTCCCAGGACTCGCCCGCAGCGGGCGCGGCGACGACGTCCAGATCGGCGTACAGCGGCGCCCGGTAGCGCACTTCGCTGTCGGCGACGTAGACCTCGGCTTCGATCCCGGCCTCGGCCAGGCGCAGCACGATCAAGCCCCAGCCGGCGAGCGTCATCAGCGATGTGAGGCTGCCGCCGAAGGCGCAGCCCTTGTCGTTGACGTTGGCCGCCAGCGGCGCGTGCAGGCGCAAGCTGCCGTCGTCGTCGCCGGCGACGCGCAGGCCCAGCGCGGCCACCGGCGGCATCGCGAGCATTTGGATTTCGAGCGCGCGCAGGCGCGCGATGCGGGCAGTGTCGGTCATGGCGGGGTCGGACGTCGGAGGCGCCGGCTTGCGGGCGCCGGGTCGAATGGCGAAGCTGGCGGGATGCCGCCAGCGCGCCACCCGCGAGGATACGACAGCCCGGCTCCGGGGCCGAAGCCGCGTCCGGTGGTCGTCTCGCTGCGCCCGGTCGGCGACCACGCGGCGATGCGACGCGCCGCCGCCGCGCTGGGCCTGCGCACGATCGCGCTGTCGCCGTGGCGGATCGCGGTGCGGGACGACCCCGACACCCGGCGCGCGCTGCGCGCGGCCCTGCAAGCGCCCGTGGTG
>JBIJBH010000411.1:0-3694 GCA_044345315.1 Lysobacteraceae bacterium | reverse complement strand
CGGCCGCGAGCCTGGCGGTGCTGCGCGCACGCCGTGGACAGCGTTGGCTGGCGGTCGGCAGCGCGACCGCGGCGGCGCTGCGCCGGGCCGGGATCGCGGACCCGCAGGCGCCGGAGCGCATGGACAGCGAAGGCCTGCTGGCGCTGTCCGTCCTGCAGGACGTGCGCGGACGCGAGATCGGTCTGCTCACCGCGCCGGGCGGCCGCGACCGCATCGCGCCGACCCTGGCGAGCCGCGGCGCGCAGGTCCGACGCGCCGACATCTACGCGCGCGAACCGGTGAGGCCGGCGGCGACGGCGCTGGCCCGGCTGCGTGCGCTGCGCGCGCCGCTGCTGCTGCCGGTGAGCAGCGGCGAAGCCCTCCTGGCCGCGCTCGCGGCGCTGCCCGCGGATCTCGCCGCGCGCCTGCGCGGCGCGCGCGTGCTGGCGGCGAGCGAACGCCTCGCCGCGCTGGCGCGGGACGCCGGCTGCGTCGAGGTGCGCATCGCCGCCGGTCCGCGACCGCGGCAGTTGCTGGCGCTCGCCATCCCATAAGCACGGCCGGATGAGCACGGCAGGATGAGCACGACCGACTGACCGCGCCCGGGCTTGTCGGGACGGCCGCGGGCGGCGCCCTGTTACCATGCGCGGACGATATTTCCGTCGCCGCGGCCGGCCAGCCCCCCATGACCGAGAGCACCGCACAGGACAGCCCACGTGCCTCCACCGCCGAGCCGGCGCGCGCGGCCGCAGCGCCGCGTCGCGGCGGCGGCTGGGCCTGGTTCGCGCTGCTGCTGGCGTTCGTCGGCGGCGGCGCCTGGCTGTGGTACAGCGACCATCTGCGCGGCGAACGCGAACGCGCCGCCGACATCGCCGCGGCGCAGCGGCTGGAAGCGATGGGCAACCGGGTCGACAGCCTGCGCCGCGACGTGCGCAGCCACGGTCAGCGCCTGCAGCAGGCCGACGCGACCAACCGGGTGCTGCGCGACGAACTGCTGGGCATGAGCCAGCGCGCGGCGCTGCTGGAGGAACAGGTCGCGAAACTGGCCGACGCCAACCGCAGCGGCGCGCAGGCGCTGCGCCTGGACGAAGCGGAATTGCTGCTCACGATGGGTCAGCAGCGGCTGGTGCTGGCCGCCGATCTCGACGGCGCGCGCCGCGCCTATGCGCTGGCCGCCGGCGTGCTGACCCGGATCGACTCGCCGGCCGCGGTCAATCTGCGTCAGGCGCTGGCGCAGGAACGCGCGGCGCTGGAAGCGCTCGACGCCGATCCGCGCCTGCAGGCGCTGGCGACGCTGGATGCGCTGATCGCGCGATTGCCGGATGTCGATGCGCCGGCGCGTCGGCTGCCGCCCGCCGCCGCGGGCGCGCCGTGGTGGGAGCGGGTGCTGGCGCGGCTGGTGAGCGTGCGCCGCGACGACGCGGCGGCGACGCTGTCGGCAGCGGATCGCGAAGCCGCGGAGGTCGCGCTGCAGCTGGAATGGGCGCTGGCCCGCACCGCGATCGAACGCCGCGATGGCGCGGCGCTGCAGGCCGCGCTCACCCGCGCCGACGGCTGGCTGCTGCAGCTGTGGCCGCCGTCGCCGCAGCGGCAGGCGGTCCGCGATGGCCTGCAGGCGCTGCGCGCGGCGCCGCTCGAAGCGGAGATCCCGACCCTGGGCAGCACCCTGCAGCAGCTGCGCGCGCTGCGCAGCGACTGAGGCCGGGGCCGCGCATGCATCTGTTCCGCAATCTGCTGTTCTGGCTGCTGCTGGCGCTGGCCGGCGCGCTGCTGGCGCAGTGGCTGCTGCTCGATCCGGGCTACGTGCTGGTGCGTTATCTCGGCACCACGATCGAGACCACCCTGATCGGCGCCGCGCTGCTGTCGGGCGCCGCGCTGCTTGTGCTGTGGCTGGCGGCGAAGGCGCTGAGCTGGCCGGTGCGGGCCTGGCGACTGCGCCGCGAACGCGCCGCGCGGCTGGCGCTCGCGGAGGGCCTGGATGCGCTGCATCACGGCCGCCATGCAGAGGCCGAATCCCTGCTGTCGCGGGCGGCCGCGGAGCCGCGTTTCGCCGCCGCAGCGCGGACCGCGGCGGCGCGCGCCGCATCCGCACGCAGCGACCGCACCGCGGCGCTCGCCCATCTCGATGCGCTCAGCGCGACATCGCCGCTGGCGCGGGCGATCGGACTGGCCGAACTGGCCCTGGCCGAGGGCCGCATCGCCGAGGCGCTGGCCGCGCTGGACGCGGTCGGCGACGACCCGCGCGCACCGCGGCTGGCGCAGCTGCGCGCCGAGGCGCGGGCGGCCGAACGCGCGGACGAAGCCGCTCCGGCGCTACCGGCGCTGCCGGCGCCCGACGCGCCGCCCGTCCCCTGATCGTCACGGGCGTCGGCTATGCTGGTTCCGGCCGCCCCTTCGTTTCGCCGATGACTCCACCCGTCTCCGCCGCGCCCCGCATCGAACTCGACTCCGGCGACGCCGGTCTCGCGCGACTGCACGGCGAATGGACCCTGCACCACGCGCTGGCGATCGGCGACGCGCTGCGCGGGATTCCGGACGCGGTGCGCCGGCTCGACGCCAGCGCGATCGCGCGCCTGGATTCGCTGGGCGTGCTGCAGTTGCTGCGCCACGCCAGCCGTCGCGGAATGGACGAGGACGCACTGCATTTCCGCGAGGAACACCGCGCGCTGGTGCAGGCGATCGAGGACGTGAAGGACGGACGGCCGAAGCTGCCGAAGGTCTACGGCTTCGCCGCCGCGATGGGCCGGCTGGGCTACGCGATGCACGACAATGCGCGCGAGATCGTGGCCCTGGTCAGCTTCCTCGGCGAGACCCTCGTGAAACTGGGACGCACCGTCGTCCAGCCGACGCGGCTGCGCCTGACCGCGACCGTCTACCACATGGAGCAGGTCGGCCTCGACGCGGTGCCGCTGGTGGCGCTGCTGTCGTTCCTGGTCGGCGCGGTGATCGCCTTTCTCGGCTCGAACATCCTCGCCGACTTCGGCGCCTCGATCTACGTGGTCGAGCTGGTCAGCATCGCCTTCCTGCGCGAATTCGCGGTGCTGCTGACCGCGATCATCCTCGCCGGCCGCACCGCCAGCGCGTTCACCGCGCAGATCGGCGCGATGAAGGCGCGCGAGGAGGTCGACGCGATCCGCACCCTCGGCCTCGACCCGGTGGATCTGCTGGTGATCCCGCGGGTGCTGGCGCTGCTGGCGATGCTGCCGCTGCTGACCTTCATCGCGATGCTCGCCGGCCTGCTCGGCGGCATGTTCGTGGGCATGACCAGTCTCGACATCCCGGTGCAGGCGTACTACAACCGGATGCAGGAGACGATGGAACTGCGTCATTTCCTGGTCGGTCTGTCGAAGGCGCCGCTGTTCGCGCTGGTGATCGGGCTGATCGGCTGTCTGGAGGGGCTGCAGGTCTCGGGGACGGCGCAGTCGGTGGGCGAGCGGACGACGTCGAGCGTGGTGCAGGCGATTTCGCTGGTGATCGTGATCGACGCGCTGGCGGCGATCTGGTTCATGCATATGGGCTGGTGATGTGAGCGCATATGCATGCCATTCGCCCTTGTCATCCCGAGCCATCCGCGAGGGGCCTGCTGTTGATCGATACGACAGCAGCGGTCGTCGCGTCTTTCGTCTCGGCCCTTGGTTTCGCTCGCTGCCGCGAGCGAGTTACTTTTCTTTTCTTGTGAAAAGAAAAGGTAACCAAAAGAAAGCACACCCCGTCG
>JBIJBH010000053.1:0-12467 GCA_044345315.1 Lysobacteraceae bacterium | reverse complement strand
ACTGCCCGACGACGCCCTCGCGCTGCGCGTGCTGGCCGCGCTGCTGGCGCCGCTGTGCGTGGCGGCGGTGTTCAGCACGGCGATGATCTACGCCTCGCTGGTGCCGATCCCGGCCTGGCGGCATCGTCTCGTCGTGCCTGGCTATCTGCTGTTCGCCGCGCTCGGCGGCGGCATCCTCTTCGGCCCATTCGCCGGGACCACGCTGGATGCGCCGAACATGGTCGCTGCCGGCATCGTCGTCGGCGCGATCGCGCTCTGGCTGCTCAAGCGCCGCTACTGGCGCGATCTCGATGCGGATGCGCTGCCGCAGACCCGCGGCGATGCGGTCGGCCTGCCGGGCCGCGACGTTTCGGTGTTCGAACGCCCGCACACCGAAAGCAATTACCTCACCCGCGAAATGGGCTTCGTCCTCGCCCGCAAGCATGCGAAGAAACTGCGCATCATCGCGGTCGCGCTGTTCGCGCTCGTGCCGGCGCTGTGCGCGCTGCCGGTGTGGCTGCTGCCGCACGGCGATGTCAGCCCGCTGCTGTGGGCGGCGGCGGTGGCGTTCCAGCTGGGTGCGATCGTCGAAAGATGGTTGTTCTTCGCGGAAGCGAAGCATCTGGTGATGTTGTATTACTGACGATGCACGTCTCCATGCACTGTGCACACGCAAAGGAGGGTCGCATGCGGCATTTTCGTTCCCTGCCGGCGATTGTCGCGACGGCCGGCTGCATCGCACTCGCCAGCTGCTCGACGCTCGAAGTCGGCGACTACTATGCGGTCGTCGGCGATGACGGCGCCGATGCGCAGAACCTGCGCTACAACCACGCGTACGGCGTCAGGGTCGCACCGAACGTGCGGCTGTATTCGATCGGGATGTTCGGCGCGCCGGTGATCCCGACGCGGATGCGGCCTGGCGAGCCGGAATCCTTCGAACTCGCGGCCTGGATCAACTCGACGACGCTGCGCGATTTTTCCTTCGCGTCCGCCCCGTGCCTGCAGGGCGACGACGGGCGCCGACTCTGCCCCCACGAAGTGGAAGTCTCCAATTTCAATATTCAGTCGAATCCTCCGGACGAAACCGACGCCGAGCGCCGATTGCGCGAGATGCAGCGGCGCATCCCGATCCGGACCCTCTCGATCGCGATCGATCCCGAGACGGCGGATGTTCCGCGGATCGACCGCGCGCTGGTGTATCGCCACTTCCGACTGGACGAGGCGACGTCGTGGGAGCGCTTCAGCGTCGACGTGGTGTACCGCTATCGCTGCGGCGAGCGCTGCCCGGTCCGGCTGACGCTGGAGCGGACGGGGCTGATCGACATGGACGGCCGCTCGGCGATGGACGGCCCGATCACCTTCGAGCGGCGGCGCGAGCGCGACTACCGCCCGGCCGCCGACGTGCAGTAGCGCAGATCGGAGCGCCGCGGCCTGAGGTCTCCCCACGTTTTTTTCCATGACTCAAGGGCTTAAGCCGATTGGACCATCTTCTGTCATCCCGAGCCATCGGCGAGGGATCTGCTGTTGATTCATTCGACAGCAACGATCGTCGAGCCTTTCATCTCGGCCTTTGGTTTCGCTCGCTGCCGCGAGCGAGCCACCTTTCTTTGCTTGTGCAAAGAAAGAGTGGCCCAAAGAAAGCACACCCCGTCGGTTGCGCCCGGCGCTGCGCGCCGGGTCCGCGGAATTCGCGGGGTTTTTCGACAGTACATCCCTGTACTGTCGAAAAACGCGCGGCGTCCTGCCGCGCGCCCTGCGGGCCTGATCCGCGAATCCCGCCGCAACCAGGGGCCCCGGTAGATCAAGATCAAAACCGTTGTCGGCTGACGGATGGCATGGCGAGAGCACTTTTCCTGGATTTCTTGCAGAAAAGGTGGGGAGACCTCAGGCCGAGGCGCACCCTATGCAGCATTGGCGGTCAGCTCTCACCGATGATTTCAGCGGCGCCGCGATCCAGGAGGTCCTGCGCGACGCGGCGGCCGAGGGCATCCGGATCGTCGCCGGTCGCCTCCGCGCAGACTGCGCGGCCGTCGGCGACCGAGCCGACCAGGCCGGCGAGATGCAGGCCGTCGGCGGTCGCGTGCGCGAACGCGGCGACCGGCACCTGGCAACTGCCGTGCAGGGCGCGGTTCATCGCGCGCTCGGCCTCGACGCAGTGTCGGGTCGGGGCGTGGTCGAGCGCCGCGAACAGCGCCCGGGTTGCGGCATCGTCGTCGCGGCATTCGATCGCGATCGCGCCCTGCGCCGGCGCCGGCAGCCACTGCGGCGCATCGAGCCGGGCGCGGATGCGGGCATCGAAACCCAGCCGTTGCAGGCCGGCGCAGGCGAGCAGAATCGCGTCGTACGCGCCGGCGTCGAGTTTCGCCAGCCGCGTGTTCACGTTGCCGCGCAGATCGACCAGATCGAGATCCGGCCGCAGCGCGCGCAGCTGCGCCTGCCGCCGCAGCGAGGAGCTGCCGACCCGCGCGCCCGCCGGCAGCGCGGCGATGTCGGCGTAGCGATTGCTGACGAAGGCGTCGGCGTGATCCGCACGTTCGAGGATCGCCGGCAGCGCGAACGGCCCGTCCAGTTCCATCGGCACATCCTTGAGCGAATGCACCGCGCAGTCCGCCTCGCCGCGCAGCATCGCCAGTTCGAGCTCCTTGAGGAACAGCCCCTTGCCGCCGACCGCAGCCAGCGAGCGATCCAGCACCTCGTCGCCGCGGGTCGACATCGGCACCAGCACGACCTCGAGTTCGGGATGCAGCGCACGCAGCCGGTCGGCCACATGCTCGGTCTGCCAGAGCGCCAGCGGGCTCTTGCGGGTGGCGATGCGGAGGGTCTTCATGCCGCGATTATCGCATGGCACCCGATATCATCCGAAGACCGAGCAGGGCGGGTCTCGACCCGCCTCTTGATCAGATCTTCGGCATGCATAACCCATCGCTCTTTCGAATGATCGGCATGCGCCATGAGCGTGTCGCGACCACCATTCGGCTGATGGCGGGTCAAGACCCGCCCTACGAGATCTAAACAATTTATGAGTTCACGCCGTAGCCTCTCCCAAGCAATCACAAACCTACAATGTCACTGTTGACTTGATGGGCGACTGAATCAAGACCTGGAAAAAGTGATTCGATACTTATCCCGATACTCTCCAGTTCAATGAGCATTTTTGTCACAGAAGACCTTGCTATCACCCATCTGTCGAGATATGGCGAAGAAAATGGAACAGTTGGGTCAGGATGTATTGAGAAAATTCCCCGCTGTGCTGAAATTCTCGGAGAGATATGCGATGGCTCGTGAAGCACGACTTCACCGAAAGAAAATGGATTTTCTGTTTCCTCTATATAAACAAGGCTATCTGTTTTCAGCGCGTATAGAACTCGATCAACTTGGCTTTCAGAAGAATGCAGAGCAAAAAACAGGGCGACTAATGGATTGCTCGTCCAGTCGAGAAGCCTAGTCGCAAGACCACTATGCTGAGCTAAGCTAAGCCATTGAAGTTCAGTTCTAGGCCGCCAATTAAGATATGGAATACTCCGCCTCTTGAATTCGCTGAGCAATGATGACTCTGCCTTCGGCCACGAATTCTCTGCATACACTTCAATTCTGCCAAGCTTAGGCTTAAGAGCGTAATTTGCGCGACTTTCTCCTCTATATACGTATATTCCGTTCTGATGAGACTGAAGGATCTCCATAACGGCGTGAATAGATCGGACCTTTTCTTTCCGAATCGGCATATTCTTCGTCATTCAAAGCAATTCCCTTCGCTAGCTTAAGTTTTGATTTTGTAATCGTAAAATCAAAGTCACGCTGAAATTTACAACTGCCGCACCAACTCCCGCAGATGCGGCACGCAGCGGCGGCTGACTTCCAGCGGCTTTTCGCCGTGGCGGAGCACTGCCTCGATGCGGCCGTCGGCGAGGCGGCGCAGTTCGACCAGTTCGTCGCGGGCGATGAGGCAGTTGCGGTGGATGCGGACGAAGCGTTCGCTGAATTCGTGTTCCAGGGACTTGAGCGATTCTTCGATCAGGTCCTCGCCGCGGGCGTGGTGGACGACGACGTATTTTTCCTCGGCGTGCAGATAGCGGATCTCCTCGACCGGGATCAGGCGCAGGCTGCCGCGCAGGCGGGCGCAGAGGTGGGTGCGGCGTTTGCCGGGTTCGGCGGCGCCGTCGCCGCGCGGCTGGCGGCCGGCGACGAAGGTGCGGGCGCGGTCGAGGGCGGCGGCGAGGCGTTCGCGGCGCACCGGCTTGACCAGATAGTCGACCGCGGCGGCGTCGAAGGCCGACAGCGCGTGCTGGTCGTAGGCGGTGCAGAACACGACCGCGGGACGCGGCTCGGCTTCGGCCAGACGGCGGGCGGCGTCGAGGCCGTCGAGACCGGGCATGGCGATGTCGAGCAGGACGATGTCGGGGTGGTGTTGGGCGCAGGCGTCCAGCGCGGCGGCGCCGTCGGCGGCTTCGGCGACCAGTCGCAGGTCGTCGTGTTCGGCGAGCAGGGCGCGCAGCCGCTCCCGGGCGATGGGCTCGTCGTCGGCGATAAGGACTTTCACGTCACTGTGGGGCCTGATGCCATGGCCCGATCTTAGCCGGGGTCGCGCCGAGCGCAACCCTGTCCTTTTCGCGAGGGTCGACGCCCGGCGGTCAGTCGCCGCCTGCGAAGCGCGCCTGCAGCCAGTCGCCGAGGTCGCGGATCTGCGGGGCGCAGACCTGGTGGGCCATCGGATAACGCTTCCAGGTCACCGCGAAGCCGAGGCGCTCCATCAGCGCGGCGCTCTGTTCGCCGGCGACGCAGGGCACCACCGGGTCGAACAGGCCGTGGGCGATGAACAGCGGCTGGCGTTCGGCGCCGGGGCACAGCGCGTCGGCGGCCTTGTGCATCGCCGGGATGTAGGTCGACAGCGCGACCAGCCCGGCCAGCGGTTCGGCGCGGCGCAGGCCGGCGGCGAGGGTGATCGCGCCGCCCTGCGAAAATCCGGCCAGGATCAGGCGCTGCGGCGGCACGCCGCGTTCGGCCTCGCGCTCGATCAGGGCGTCGATCAGGCGCACCGATTCGGCGACGCCGGCCTCGTCGGCGCGGTGGGTGAGGTTGTCGGCGCTCAGATCGACGATGTCGTACCAGGCGCGCATGCGCATGCCGCCGTTGCAGGTGACCGGGCGCACCGGCGCGTGCGGGAACACGAAGCGCAGCGCGGGCCAGCCGGGGCGGATCAGATCGGGGACGATCGGTTCGAAGTCGTGGCCGTCGGCGCCGAGGCCGTGCAGCCAGAGGACGGTCCAGGCGGGATCGGGGCCGGTGCTGCGTTCGACGCAGTCGAGCAGGGGCGCGGGAGCGGTGGGGTCGAGAGTGGTCATCGGCCTATTCTGGCCGCGACCGATGCGCCGGCGCCAGCGGCGGAGACCGCGCGGGCAGGCGCCCGGCCGCCGGCCGCGACCGGTTGTCCGGCGAATACCCGGTTTTGTCGTCCATCAAACCGATCGGCCGCGTTCGCTGCCACACTGCCTTCTCAATGTCCACACGTATCGCCGCAGGTTTCGCTTTCGTGCTCGCCGCCGGCCTGGCGACACCGACCCCATGGGCGTCTGCGGCGCAGGCGGGTGCGCAATCGCCGGCGCCTTCGCCGCCGTCGACGATGCCGGCGCCGAAAGCCGACACGCCGAAACCGCCTGCGACTGCCCCCGCGCCTCCGGCGGCGCAGCCGCCCCGCCCCGGGACGACGTCGGCCAAACCGGCTGCGGTCAAACCGGCCGCATCCGCGCCGAGCGCGGCCACCGCAACGCCTCCGCTCAAGCCCGGCCAGTTCCTGTGGATGCCGGAGCTGTCGCCGCAGGGGCCGGTGGTAGTGGTGGTCAGCCTGCCCGAGCAGCGGGCGCATGTGTATCGCAACGGCGTGCGCATCGGGGTGTCCACGATCAGCAGCGGCATGCGCGGCTTCGAGACGCGAACCGGGGTCTATCCGATCATCGAACGCCAGACCGAGCACTACTCCAATCTCTACGACAACGCGCCGATGCCGTACATGCTGCGGCTGACCTGGAGCGGGACCGCGCTGCATGCCGGCCGCATCCCGGGATATCCGGCCTCGCACGGCTGCATCCGCCTGCCCAAGCCGTTCGCGCAGGTGCTGTTCGACACGGTGCGGCGCGGGACGGTGGTGGTGATCGCCGACGACGCGTCGCATCCGCCGGACGTGATCTCGCCCGGCTGGGTCAGTCCGGTGGACCCGGCGACCGGCGCGGTCTTCGGGCTCGCCCAGACCGCAGCGACCGAAGCCGCGCCGGACGTGCCCGCACCGGACGTGCCCGCACCTGACGAGCAGGCGCCCGCATCGTCCGACCTGTGGGCGCCGGAGCGCGCGCCCGAGGGACCGCTGTCGCTGCTGGTGAGCAGCCGCGACCGGCAGTTGGTGGTGTTGCGCAACGGCATCGAGATCGGGCGCGCGGAGGTCGCGCTGACCGGCGAACCGGCCGCCGGCACCCGGGTGCACACCCTGGGCGTCGAAACGCCCGCTGACGACACGGCCGTCGCGGATCCGGCTCCGGAATCGCGATGGGTTTCGAGCGGCGCGCTCAGGCCGCCTCCGCCGATCCCGACCCTGTACTGGCGGGCGATCGCGCAGCCGGGCAAGGCCACGGCACCTGGGACCGGGCAGCCACCTCTGCGCGCCGGCACCCTGCGCTTCGACGACGGTTTCGCCCGCCAGTTGCTGCCGCTGCTGTCGGCGGAGACGACCCTGGTGATCACCGACGAAGCGCTCCCGCCGCCCCGGGCCATTGCGCCGCCGCCGGCCACGCCATCCGCCCTGCCCGCGCCGCCAGTGCCGGCCGGCCCCCTGCCGACCCCGCCGCAGAATGCGACGCCGGTCACGTCGTCGCCGCCAAACCCGGCCCAATTGCCGCCACCGCCCCGCTGAGGGGCCGGCATATTCATGTTTCCCGCGGCGACGTGGGGCATCCTCCAGCGTTTCCGCGCCCGGTCGACGCCCCATGCCCGCACGCACGCCTGCGCATCGCTTCGCTTCGTCGGCCCTTGCCGCCGCCCTCGTCGCCCTGCTCGTCGCGACCCCCATCGCCGCCAGCGACAGCGGATCCGCGGGCGCCACGCTCAGCCAGGGATCGGTCGCTCCGGCCGCGCTCACCGCGCTGCTGCCGCGTCTGCAGCAGGTCGCGCCCGAGGTCGATCCGAAAGTGCTGGCGCTGGCGCTGGAATCCGCGCACTGCGCCCAGGCCAGCGGCACGATCGCGGCGCCGCGCCGCCTGGCGGTGATCGACTACTCGCGGCCCTCGACCGAACCGAGGCTGTGGGTGTTCGACCTGCGCGAGACGCGCCTGCTCTACGCGGAACACGTCGCCCACGGCCGCAACAGCGGCGAGAACCTCGCGGTCGCGTTCTCCAATCGCGAGAGCAGCCACCAATCCAGCCTCGGCCTGTTCGCCACCGCCGAAACCTATTTCGGCGGCAACGGTTATTCGCTGCGCATGGACGGGCTGGAGCCGGGCATCAACGATCAGGCCCGCGCCCGCGCCATCGTCATGCACGGCGCGCCCTACGTCGATCCCGACACCGCGCGCCGTCAGGGCCGGCTCGGCCGCAGCTTCGGCTGCCCGGCGGTGCGTTCGGCGGTGGCGGTGCCGATGATCGACACGCTCAAGCAGGGCCAGTTGATCTTCGCCTACTACCCCGATCGCGAATGGCTGGCGAATTCGCGCTTCTTCCGCTGCCGCAACCTGCAGCAGACCGGATCGGACTCGTTCAAGTCTGTCGCACGGAATCAGTAGCGCGGCACGTCGTGATCGACGCCGAGACTCCAGGCGTCGATCCCGCCGACGACGTTGTAGACATCCGAAAATCCGCGCTGCGCGAAATACATCGCGGCCTGCGCGCTGCGCCCGCCGTGATGGCAGAGGAAGGCGAGCGGCGCGTCGTTCGGCAGTTCGAGCAGACGCTCCAGCCCGCCGTCTTCCAGCGCGACGAACGGCGCGGCGACCGACGCGATCGCGCGCTCTTCGGGCGGACGCACATCCACCAGTGTGACGGCGCCGGCGCGGGCGCGGCTGTCGGCATCGGCGACGGAGAGATTGCGGAAGGCCATGGGAACTGAGCTGTCGGGACGGCATGGCATCATGCCGCGATGCCGGACGCCTCCGCCAGCCCCGCGCTGTCCCTTCCCGATCCGCACCGGGTCCCACGCCGCCCGCACGCCTGGCGGTGGGCGCTGGCGCTGTCGCAGACGCTGGTCGCGGCGGCCTGGTGGCGCTGGGGCTGGACCTTCGGCCTGCCGCTGATGATCGCCAGCCATGCGCCGTTCTGGTGGGGCACGCTGTGGCCGCATTCGCGGCTGTTCGGACCGGTCCTGAACCGACTGCCGACCGCGGCGCGCGTGGTGTGGCTGACGATCGACGACGGCCCCTCCGACGACACGCTTGCCCTGCTCGATCTGCTCGATGCGCACGGCGCGAAGGCCACGTTCTTTCTGGTCGGCGAACGCGCGGCGCGGCGGCCCGAACTGGTGCGCGCGATCGCGCAGCGCGGCCACGGCGTCGGCAATCACAGCGCCACGCATCCGGCGCACTGGTTCTGGGCGCTGGGTCCGCGACGGATGACGCACGAAATCGCGCAGGGCCAGCGCATCCTCGCCGACCTGCTGGCCGACGCCGGCGCCGCGCCGCCGCGCTGGTTCCGCGCGGTGGTCGGCATGAGCAATCCCTTCGTGCACGCGCCGCTGCGCGCGCACGGACTGGCGCGGGTGGGCTGGAGCGCGCGCGGCTACGACGCGGTGCGCAGCGACCCGGCGCGCGTGGTCGCGCGGATCGAACGCGGACTCGCGCCCGGCGCGATCGTGCTGCTGCACGAAGGCGCCGCGCACGGCCGCAATGTCGAGACGATCGCAGGGCTGCTGCAGCGGCTGGATGCGCTGGGGTATCGCTGTGTGTTGCCGGAGACGGCGCAGGAAGACGCAGGCTAGAGCGGGCATCAGCCCGCTGCACACCTCTCCGCACGGTAGAGCGGGCTTCAGCCCGCTTCGGGTTCTTCGGGAGGGGGCAGCGGGCTGAAGCCCGCTCTACCCGGTCGACCTTCTCTGCCGAGTCTGCCGACTCACGCCGCGAGCGCGCGGCAGCGCGCGCGGAAGGCGGCGAGGCGTTCGGCGTGGCGCGGCAGCATGTGCAGGCGGCGCAGCACTTCCTCGCGCGCGGCGGCGTGCAGCGCCAGATCGTGGCGGTTCAGCGCGAGCACCGCGTCGAAGCTGTCCGCGCCCCACAGCGCGCGGCAGCGTTCGGGCAGCGCGTCGTCGCCGGAAGGGCGCGGGCCTTCCGGTGCGGAGACGTTCTGCGCGATGTAGGCCAGATCCAGCGCGGGAAACGCCGGGCGCAGGAAGAACTCGGCGACGACCAGGCTCTCGTCGAACAGCTCGACCACGCCCGGCGCCGACATCTCGGCCAGACGCAGGCGCGCGCGTTCGAGGTCGTGCGCGCCGGCGGCGCGGGCGAAGGCGCCGCCGTTCACCAGATGATTGATCTGCACGTCGGTGAGCATGTGCGGCAGATGTTCGAGCAGGTGCGCAACGAAGCCGGCTTCCTCGTGCGCCTCGGCCAACGGCCCCAGCCAGTGCGCGGAGCCCAGTCTGCGTCCGTAGTGATAAAGCGAACGGATCCGCGCCAGCGGATGGCGCGCGAACCACAGATCGAAGAACACGAAGCCGCGCGCCTGCGGCCGCGGGTGGCGCAGATGATGGCTGGAGATCGCGACGATGTCGGGCTCGGCGCGGACCAGCGCGACCGCGTCCTCGGCGAGCAGCACGGCGTCGTCGTGATCGCCGTGAAAATCGGCGAAACCGGCGCCGAAACTGCGGCGCAGCGCGAAATCGACGGTGCTGCCTGCGTTCTTGAACAGGTGATAGTGCAGCAGCACGAAGCGGTCGCGCGGCACCGGAATGCGGATGTCGCGAGACATGCCGTCGCGAGGCATGCCGTCATCAGGCATGCCGTCTTTGCCGGAGGGCGCCACGCTCACGCGCCGGCTCAGCCGCGCTGGGCGCGGATCTGCGCGTCCACCGCGGCCAGCGCGGTCATGTTGACCACGCGACGCGGGCTGGAGGCGGGCGTGAGGATGTGCGCCGGCTGGTCCAGCCCCATCAGGATCGGGCCGATCGCGACGCCGTCGGTCATCACCCGGACCATGTTGTAGGTGATGTTGGCGGCGTCGAGATTCGGCAGCACGAACAGGTTGGGGCGCCCCGACAGCGTGGTGTTGGGGAACATCCGCCGGCGCAGGCCCTCGTCCCAGGCGGTGTCGCTCTGCATCTCGCCATCGATGTTGAGCTTCGGCGCACGCGCGCGGATCAGCTGATAGGCGCGGCGCATCTTCGCGGCGCTGGCGTTGTCGTGGCTGCCGAAGTTGGAGTGCGACAGCAGCGCGATCTTCGGTTCGATGCCGAACAATCTCAGTCGGTAACTGGCCATCAGCGTGGCCTCGGCGATCTGTTCGGCCGACGGGTCCACCTGCACATGCGTGTCGAGGAAGAACCACACGCCCTGGCTATTGATCACACCGGTCATCGCCGCGGTGCCGGTGACGCCGCGATCGAAATCGAACACGCTGCGCAGATAGCCGAGCTTCTTGTGATAGCGACCGACCAGACCGCAGATCATCGCGTCGGCTTCGCCGCGCTCGACCATGATCGCGGCGATCAGCGCCGGCCGCGATCGGATCAGGTTCTTGGCCGCCGCCGGCGTCACCCCGCGGCGTTCGGTCAGGGCGTGATACTGCTGCCAGTAGTCGTTGAAGCGCGGATCGTCGTGGATGTTGGTCAGATCGAAATCGGCGCCGGTTTTCATGCGCAGGCCGAGGCGCTGGATGCGGGATTCGATCACGTCCGGGCGGCCGATCAGGATCGGCCGCGCCAGCTGCTCGTCGATCACCGTCTGCACCGCGCGCAGCACGGTCTCTTCCTCGCCCTCGGCGTAGACCACGCGCTTGCGGTCGGCGCGCGCGCGGTCGTAGATCGGCTTCATCACCAGACCGGTGCGATAGATGAACTGGCCGAGTTTCTCGTGATATGCGGCCATGTCGGCGATCGGGCGCAGGGCGATGCCCGAGGCCATCGCCGCCTGCGCCACCGCCGGCGCCAGCACGGTCAGCAGGCGCGGGTCGAACGGCCGCGGGATGATGTAGTCGGGGCCGAACTTCGGCACTTCGCCGCCGTAGGCGCTGCCCAGGTCCGAGGCCTCGCGGCGGGCGAGGGCGGCGATGGCGCGCACGCAGGCCAGCTTCATCGCCTCGTTGATCTCGGTCGCGCCCACGTCCAGCGCGCCGCGGAAGATGTAGGGGAAGCACAGCGCGTTGTTGACCTGGTTCGGATAGTCCGAACGGCCAGTGGCGATGATGCAGTCCGGACGGACCTGCTTCGCCTCCTCCGGCATGATCTCGGGCGTCGGATTGGCCAGCGCCAGGATGATCGGGCGCTCGGCCATGCTCGCAACCATCTCCGGCTTGAGGATGCCGGCGGCGGACAGGCCCAGGAACACGTCGGCGCCGGCGACGATGTCGGCCAGCGTGCGTTTGTCGGTGTCGCGCGCGTAGCGCGCCTTGTCCGGGTCGAGATTGGTGCGGCCGGTGTGGAGCACGCCGTCGCGGTCCACCGCGAGGATGTTCTCCGGCTTCATGCCCAGCGCGACCAGCATGTCGAGGCAGGCGATGCCGGCGGCGCCGGCGCCGGAGGTGGCCAGCTTCACGTCCTCGATCTTCTTGCCGACGATCTCCAGCGCGTTGAGCACCGCGGCGCCGACGATGATCGCGGTGCCGTGCTGGTCGTCGTGGAAGACCGGGATGTTCATCCGCTCGCGCAGCTTGCGCTCGACGATGAAGCACTCCGGCGCCTTGATGTCTTCGAGGTTGATGCCGCCGAAGGTCGGCTCCAAGCTGGCGATGATGTCGACCAGCTTGTCGGGGTCGTTCTCGCTGATCTCGATGTCGAACACATCGATGCCGGCGAACTTCTGGAACAGCACGCCCTTGCCTTCCATCACCGGCTTGGCCGCCAGCGGGCCGATGTTGCCGAGGCCGAGCACCGCGGTGCCGTTGGTGATGACGGCGACCAGATTGGCGCGGGCGGTGACGGTGGACGCCTCCGCCGGGTCGGCCACGATCGCTTCGCAGGCCGCAGCGACGCCGGGCGAATAGGCCAGGGCCAGATCACGCTGGTTCACCAGTGCCTTGGTCGGCGTGACCTTGATCTTGCCGGGCGGGTACTGGCGGTGGTAATCGAGCGCGGCTTGCTTCAGGGCTTCGTTGTCGGACATGGCGGGGGCAGGTCTGGCTGTGCAGGGCGGGCCGGCTATGGTAGCGCCTCGGCCCCGCCATGCTCAGGCGTATGTAGCGCTGGAGCGCGCAGCCGGTTCCTGAGCGTGCCGCTGCTCACACGCCGAGAGTCAGATCTTCGGCTTCGACGCGGTCGATGCGGATGCGATTGGCGAACAGCGAGAACGCCAGCACGCCGGCCAGCC
>JBIJBH010000433.1:0-3412 GCA_044345315.1 Lysobacteraceae bacterium | reverse complement strand
CGCCTGCCATCGGTCACTGTCGCGTGCGGTCGGGGCGGGGCGTCGGCGCGGCCCGGCTCAGCCCGCGACCAATCGCACCCGCGCGAAGTTGCGCTTGCCGACCTGGAGCACGCCCTCGAAGCCGGGGGTGAACGCGATCTGCAGATCCTCGACCACCTGGCCGTCGACCTTCACCGCGCGCTCCTTGAGCTTGCGGTTGGCTTCGGAATTGCTGGGGGTGATGCCGGCGGCGGTCAGCAGCGCGGCGATGCGGATGCCGTCGGCGGGAATGCGCACCTCCTGCAGCGGCAGCAGCGAGGTGTCGCCCTGCCCGGTCACCGCGGCATGCCAGCCGGCGATCGCGGTCTCGGCGGCGGCGGCATCGTGGAAACGCGTCGCCAGCTCGCGGGCCAGACGCAGCTTCACGTCGCGCGGATTGAGCGCGCCGGCCGCGACCTCGGCCTTGAGCTGCGCGGCCTCGGCGACGCCGATCTCGAAGCTCAGCAGATCGATCCAGCGCCACATCAGCTCGTCGCCGATCTTCATGGTCTTGTTGACGATGTCGATCGCCGGCTCGGCGATGCCGATGTAGTTGCCCAGCGACTTCGACATCTTGTTGACGCCGTCCAGACCCTCCAGCAGCGGCATGGTCAGCACGATCTGCGGCGGCTGGCCGAAGTGCTCCTGCAGGCCGCGGCCCATCAGCAGATTGAACTTCTGGTCGGTGCCGCCGAGCTCGACGTCGGCCTCGAGCGCGACCGAGTCGTAGCCCTGGACCAGCGGGTAGAGGAATTCGTGGATCGCGATCGACTGCTGCGCAGCGTAGCGCTTGGCGAAGTCGTCGCGTTCGAGCATGCGCGCGACCGTGTGCTGGGCGGCGAGCTTGATCATGTCGGCGGCGGTCATCCGGCCGAACCACTCGCTGTTGAAGCGGACCTCGGTGCGCTCGCGGTCGAGCACCTTGAACACCTGTTCGGCGTAGGTTTCCGCATTCGAGAGCACGTCCTCGCGGGTCAGCGGCTTGCGGGTGACGTTCTTGCCGGTGGGGTCGCCGATCATCCCGGTGAAGTCGCCGATCAGGAAGATCACCTGGTGGCCCAGGTCCTGGAACTGGCGCATCTTGTTGAGCAGGACGGTGTGGCCGAGGTGCAGGTCCGGGGCGGTCGGGTCGAAGCCGGCCTTGATCCGCAGCGGGCGGCCGAGCCGCAGGCGGGCTTCCAGCTCCTCGCGCTTGAGGATTTCATCGGCGCCGCGGGCGATCAGGGCAAGGGCGGCAGGGTCGGAGGCGGGGGTGGACATCGTGTGGGGGACAGGTCGGAGCGGCGGGACGAGGGGGCGGGCGACTCCGCAGCTGGGTGGAGCCGGCCCGGACGGAGACGACCGGGAGACGCCCGCACTGTACGGTTTCGCGCCCGGAAGATGAACAAGCGGTTAAAACGAAGTTAATTGGCTGAACGCAAAAAACCCAAGCCAGTCAAGGATTTGACGCATTCTTTTCCACTAACTTATGGTATCGCTTTGACCGTCCCGTCGGGGGGATTCCGTTCGATGACAACGCCGTCGAGTCGCACCCTGCGCCATCGGCTCGTCCTGCTGCGCAATCTGCGCCAGGCACGCGAGCAGGTGGCGGGCGAAACCGAGCCCTCCTCCGCCACGTTCGACGGCCGCTGGACCCGTCGCCAATGGGCCCAGGCCAGTCTGGTCGCGACCATGGTCGCGCTGATCGGCATGATCGTCCCGGGCTTCGCCACGGTGCTTCAGCCGCCCGCCGATACGCCCACCCAGACCCTCTCGCTGACCCTGCCGCCGCTGTCGCGCGCACGCCTGCAGGGCACCCTCGGCGACAGCTGGCAGACGGTGACCGTGCGTCGCGGCGCCTCGCTCAAGCACATGTTCACCACCCTCGGCATTCCCGAAGCCGACCTCGAGCGGGTGCTCGATCACCCCGGCGTCAAGGCCGAGATCGGTTACGTCACGCCCAAGACCCAACTGTCGGTGGACCTGCCGGTCAACGGCCGCCTGCGCGCGATCCGCTTTCTGCGCAGCGACGGCCAGCGCGTGCAGCTCGACCTCACCGGCGAGGAGATCCGCGAAACCCTGATCCGCCGCGATGTCGACGTGCGCACCGTGGTGCTGACCGGCAAGGTCGGCAGCTCGCTGTTCCGCTCGGCGCGCAAGCTCGGGCTCAGCGGCGCGCATCTGGACCAGCTGACCGACGAGATCTTCAAGTACGACATCGACTTCGATTCCGATCTGGACGCCGACGATCACTTCAGCGTGGTCGTGGACCAGATGTGGGTGGACGGCGAGCTGCAGCGCACCGGCGCGGTGCTGGCCGCGGCGGTCACCGTCGACGGCAAGCTGCACACCGGCTTCCGCCACACCCGCAACGGCCGTCCCGAGTACTTCACCGCCGACGGCCGGCCGCTGAAGAAGGCCTTCATCCGCATGCCGATCCCCTACGCCCGGCTGTCGTCCAGCTTCGGCAAGCGCCGGCATCCGGTGCTGGGCACGCTGCGCATGCACAAGGGCGTGGACTACGCCGCGCCGACCGGCACCCCGATCCAGGCCGCCGGCGATGCGGTGGTCAAGGTGGTCGGCTGGCAGGGCGGCTACGGCCGCACGGTGATCCTCGACCACGGCCGCGGCTACACCACGCTGTACGGGCACATGTCGCGCTTCGGCAACATCCGCCCGGGCCAGCGCATCGCCCAGGGCACGGTGATCGGCTACGTCGGCAGCACCGGCATGTCCACCGGCCCGCATCTGCACTACGAATTCCGGGTCAACGGCGTCCACCGCAATCCGCTGTCGATGACCATGCCGCCGCCGGAGCCGCTGCGCGGCGCCGAACTGGCGAGCTTCCGCACCGAAACCCAGCGCGCGATGGCCAAGATCCGCACGGTCGAGAACATCGTCTTCCCCGACGCGCTGGACGGCGCCCAGCAGCGGCTGGCCGCGGCGCTGAGCGTGAAGAAGCCCGAGCCCAAGGCCCGCAGCGGCGGCTGAGCCGGCACGCCCACGCTCTTTCCGAACGGCGCCCTGCGGCGCCGTTCGTCTTTCCGGGCCGCGCCCGACCCGGGCTTTGGCCATAATCGCGACGATGGACGCACCGACGATGAACGCACCGCTCGCCCACGCGATCTTTCCCGGCGCCGCGCCGGCCGACGCCCTCTACCTCGGCATGATCTCCGGCACCAGCGCCGACGGGATCGATGTCGCCATCGCCCGCTTCCGCGACCCGCCGACGCCCGGCGTGGAGCTGGCCTACGGCCGCACCTTCGCCTGGGACCCGGCATTGCGCGATCGGCTGATCGAACTGGGCCAGCATGCGCCGGCGCTCACGCTGGATCAGATCGGCGAACTCGACGCGCGGATCGGCGCGGCCTTCGCCGAGGCGGCCGAGACCGGGATCCGCGACAGCGGTATCGAA
>JBIJBH010000432.1:0-3418 GCA_044345315.1 Lysobacteraceae bacterium | reverse complement strand
GCCACCTGGGCTGATGCTGCGGTTTCGCGCCGCTCGGGACGCGAAGCCGGACTATTGTAAAGGATGACACGCGAAAGTCGCATCCTTTTCTCGTCGACGGGCTCTGATCGCCGGATGCTCGCCGGAGCCTTTCGCCGAGATCGGCCACGATGCGGGATCGTGGCATCGCGACGCGCAGCGATGCGCGTCGCGACGGAACCGGGCGCGGCGTCGCGCGCCCGGAGCCCTCAGCCGCCCTGCGGCGCCGGCTGGGCCGGCGGGGTCGCGGCGGGCGCGGGCTGATTGCCGGCCGGCGGGGTCGCGACCGGCGCCGGCTGGGCCGGCGCGGCCTGCGGCACGACCGGCTGAGCGGCCGGCGCGTTCGGGACCGCGGGCGCCTGCGGCGGGGCCTTCGGCGTTTCGACGCCGGCCACCACGCCGAGGTCCTCGGCGCTCGGGGCCTTCGCCTTGTTGCCCTGGGTCGCGTGCCAGGCCATGAACAGGCTGATGCCGAAGAAGACGATCGCCAGCCACTTGGTCGACTTCGACAGGAAGTTGGACGCGCCGCGGGAGCCGAACACGGTCGCCGAAGCGCCGGCGCCGAAGCCGGAGCCGGCCTGCGCACCGGCGCCGCGCTGCATCAGGATGAGCGCGATCATCGCGATCGCGACCAGCACGTAAACCACATTGAGGATCAGGAGCATCTCGAACGCCCGTAATGAAGATCGTGACCGCCGGCGGACCGCGCCGCCGACCGGATCGCGGGGGAACCCGCGGAATCAGGACTCGGCAGCGGCCGCGACGATGGCGAGGAAATCGACCGCCACCAGCGAGGCGCCGCCGATCAGACCGCCGTCCACGTCCGGCTGCGCGAACAGCTCGGCCGCGTTGTCCGGCTTGCAACTGCCCCCGTACAGGATGGACAGCGAGCCCGCGATTGTAGCATCGCGGGCGGCGACTTCGCCACGAATGAAGGCATGCACCGCCTGGGCCTGGGCCGGGGTGGCGGTGCGGCCGGTGCCGATCGCCCAGACCGGCTCGTAGGCGATGACGGCCCCTGCGAAGGCCTGCGGGCCGGCGTGCTCGAAGATCGCGGCGAGCTGGGTGCCGATCCGGTACTCGGTCTGATCGGCCTCGCGCTCGTGCAGGGACTCGCCGACGCACAGGATCGGCACCAGGCCGGCGTGCTTGGCGGCGAGAAACTTGCGCGCGACCAGGGCGTCGCTCTCGGCGTGATACTGGCGGCGCTCGGAATGGCCGACCAGGCCGTAGCGGGCGCCGATGTCCACCAGCATCGCGGCGGAGACCTCGCCGGTATAGGCGCCCTTCTCGTTGGCACTGACATCCTGGGCGCCGAACTGCATCGGATGGGTGACCGGGCGGCTGCGGAAACGCTCGATCAGCTCGCTCAGGTACGGCAGCGGCGGCAGCACCACGGTGTCGATGCCGTGCGCCGGCAAGCCGGCGACGATGCCTTCCACCAGATCGCGGGCGAAGGCCCGGCTGCCGTGCAGTTTCCAGTTGCCGGCGACGATTTTGCGACGCATGTCGTGCTCCAGATCGGAATCGCGACAGGATAGCCGATGCCGCACCGGGCCTGTGCCGCGGGTATCCTTGGCGGCCGCCCGTGCCGGGCGCAGACACACACACAGGCCGCAGCATGCAGGCGAATTCGTCCACACACGGCTCGCGGGCCGACGCCTCCCGGGGGCATGCCCTGGTCACCGGGGCTTCGAGCGGCATCGGCGCCGCGATCGCCAGCGAATACGCGCGCCGCGGCGTGCCGCTGATCCTCACCGCGCGCCGGACCGATCGCCTGGAGGCGCTGGCCGCAACGCTGCGACCGCAGGTCGAGGTGGTCGTGCTGGCGGTCGATCTGGCCGACCCGGCGGCCCCGGCGATCCTGCAGACGCAGATCGCCGAACGCGGCCTGCATGTCGCCCATCTGGTCAACAACGCCGGCTACGGCGTGCCCGGCCGCTACCTCTCCAGCGACTGGAAGACCCACGCCGATTTCCTGCAGGTCATGGTGGTCGCGGTGTCGGAACTGACCCACCGCTTCCTGCCGGCGATGGAGGCCGCGGGTCACGGCCGGATCCTCAACATCGCCTCGCTGGCCGGGCTGGTGCCGGCCTCGGCCGGGCACACCCTGTACGGGGCGGCGAAGAGCTTCATGATCCGGTTCTCCGAAAGCCTCGCGCTGGAGGTGGCCGAGCGCGGCGTGCACGTCTGCGCGCTGTGCCCGGGCTTCACGTACACCGAATTCCACGACGTGAACGGCATGCGCGAGCGGGTCTCGAAACTGCCGAAGCTGCTGTGGCTGGACGCCGACAGCGTGGCCCGACTGGGCGTGGAGGCGGTCGAACGCGGCCGCACCCGCTGCGTCACCGGCGGCGCCAATCGGCTCATCGCCGGGCTGTCGAAATATCTGCCGGACGGGCTGGCGCGGGCGCTGGTGGCCAGCAGGAGCAAGGAATTCCGCGACGCGGATTGAGCGCCGCGGCGGTCAGGCGCCGCGGGGCGGCGCCAGCACGGACATCAGCCAGCCTGCCAGGGCGCCCACGAGCCCGGCGGCGAAGCCGACCGCCGCCGCGATCGCCAGCTCGAACGGCCACAGGTTGTGCGAGGTCGGGTCCGAGGCCAGATCCACCATGAGCTTGGCGAGCACCGCGAGGGGGACGCCGGCGCCGGCGACGAACGCCGCCCAGGGCAGGCCGAAGCCCAGGCGCCAGCGCGCGAACATCGCCGACAGGGCGACCACCCAGAGCCCGAAGCCGTAGAGCGCTTCGGGCAGTTGGACGCCGAGATCGATCCGGCCGGCATAAGGCAGGAACACCGCGACGGCGCAGACGAGCGCCAGCGGAACGGCACGGGAGGGCACCGGAGCCGCATTGGGCGTCCGGTAGACGGGCTTCTGCACGGGAGACGACTCGGTGGGGGCCTGCTGGCGAACCCCACTGTCGCACGCTTTCGCTCCGGACACGACCGCCGCGTGGCCGGACGCCGATCACCGACACCGATCGCCGATCGGCTTTGTCCGCCCCGGACGGCGAAGGCCGCACCGGGGCGGCCTTCGCGGGTCGGTCACTTGAGCTTGATCTCGCGCAACCGTTCTTCCAGATACCCCTGCGCGGTGATCGGCTCGGGGTAGCGTTTCGGATTGTCGGGCGTGATGCAGTTCGGCAGCACGTCGATCAGGAAATCCGGATTCGGGTGCAGGAAGAACGGGGTCGAGTAGCGCGGCTGGCGCGCCTTTTCGCCCGGCGGATTGACCACGCGATGTGTGGTCGAGGGCAGGACGTGGTTGGTCAGGCGCTGCAGCATGTCGCCGATGTTGACCACGATGGTGTCGGCATCGGCGGTGTACGGCACCCATTCGCCCTTGCGCGACAGCACCTGCAGGCCCTCGGCCGAGGCGCCGACCAGCAGGGTGATCAGA
>JBIJBH010000430.1:0-3468 GCA_044345315.1 Lysobacteraceae bacterium | reverse complement strand
AGGCCGGCGACGTGGGCGAGGCTGCGCCGCTCGTAGACGGACAGCAGCTCGAACGCGTCGACCGCGGGCGCGGCCGCGGGTTGGTCGTCCAGGATCAGGTCGTCGTCTTCGCTCATGCACCGCCCCCGAGCAACTGGTCGATCCGGGCGATCAGGGCGTCCTCGCTCGGCGGTTTGACGATGTAGTCGCGCGCGCCCTGGCGCATGCCCCAGGCACGGTCGGTCTCCATGCCCTTGGTGCTGACGATCAGCACCGGGATCGCCTTGGTGGCCGGTTCCCGGCTCAGCGCGCGGGTGGCCTGGAAGCCGTTCATGCCGGGCAGCACCACGTCCATGAGCACCACATCGGGCAGTTCGCGCTTGCAGACCTCGATGCCTTCCTCGGCGCTGGTCGAAGCCAGCACCTGATGGCCGTGCTTCTCCAGCAGCCGGGTCAGGACGGCGGTGTCGGTCGGCGAATCTTCGATGAGCAGTATGCGGGCCATGGATTGCCTGCCCCCCGGTCAGGCGTTGACGTGCTTGCGGATGGCGTCGAGCAGTTCTTCCCGCGTGAACGGCTTGGTCAGGTACTGCTCGGAACCGACGATGCGTCCCCGCGCCTTGTCGAACAGGCCGTCCTTGGAGGACAGCATGATGACAGGGGTGTGCTTGAACACCTGGTTGTTCTTGATCAGCGCGCAGGTCTGATAGCCATCCAGTCGCGGCATCATGATGTCCACGAAGATGATCTGCGGCTGTTGGTCGGCGATCTTTGCGAGCGCTTCGAAACCATCGGTCGCGGTCACCACTTCGGCCCCCTCGCGTTTGAGCAGGGTCTCGGCGGTGCGCCGGATGGTTTTCGAATCGTCGATCACCATTACCCGCAGACCGTTGAGGCTGCCGGCTGGATTCTCGTCTTGCGTCATCACGTCTCCCCATGCGCCCGGCGATCGATGACCGTGAAGCGGGTTTGCCATCATTTTCAGCTACCTATATCCCAGTCTGAAGCTGGACTGTCAAGGTTTCGTTAGCAATTTTCCGGCCAAGGACACGGAATGCGGGCTTCGGAGACGCCGCCTTGTTACCATCCCGGCGACGAAATTCCCGCAGGTGGCGCGGCATGCCGAAACTGGCGCGAGATGTTCTGGTGGTCATGGACCCGATCGGGTCGATCAAAATCGCGAAGGACTCCACATTCGCGATGTTGCTGGAAGCCCAGCAGCGTCAGTATCGGCTGTTTTACGTCACACCCGGCGGTCTCGGCGTGCGCGACGGCGTCGCGTTCGCGGAGGTCGCGCCGCTGCGGGTGCGCGACGATCCCGCCGGCTGGTTCGAAACGGGACCGGTGTCACACCGTGCGCTGGGAACGGCGGACCTGATCCTCATGCGCAAGGACCCGCCGGTGGACGCCGAGTACGTCCACGACACCCAGATCCTCAGTCTGGCCCAGCGCGCCGGGGCGCTGGTGGTGAACGACCCGGCCGGGCTGCGCGACCACAACGAGAAGCTGGCGGCGCTGGAGTTCCCGGACTGCTGCCCGCCCACCCTGGTCAGCCGCAGGTCCCCGGAAATCAAGGCCTTCGTCGCCGAACACGGCGACGCGGTGCTGAAGACCCTGGACGGCATGGGCGGACGCTCGATCTTCCGCGCCCGCGCCGGCGACCCCAACCTGAACGTGATCCTGGAGACCCTGACCGCCGGCGACCGCCACCTGGCGATGGCCCAGCGCTACATCCCGGAGATCGTGGAGGGCGACAAGCGCATCCTGCTGATCGACGGTGTGCCGGTGGACTACTGCCTGGCGCGGATCCCGCAAGGCGATGAATTCAGAGGGAATCTGGCCGCCGGCGGGCGCGGCGAAGGCCGGCCGCTGAGCGCGCGCGACCGCTGGATCGCGGCCCGGGTCGGGCCCGAGATGGTGCGCCGCGGCATGCGCTTCGTCGGCCTCGATGTGATCGGCGACTACCTGACCGAGGTCAACGTCACCAGCCCGACCTGCATCCGCGAGCTGGACAAGCAATTCGGGGTGAACATCGCCGGCCTGCTGTTCGACGCCCTGGAGGCGGACGCCTGACCCATGGCGACCGCGCCGCTGCCCTCCCCGCCCGCAATCGGCGAGAACGAGCGCCTGGGCGCGACCCTGACCCTGTCGCTGCTGGTCCACGGCCTGCTGATCCTGGGCCTGGGCTTCGCCCTGGAGCGGGCCGCGCCGGTGGTGCCGATGCTGGACGTGATCCTGACCCAGACCAGCACCCCGCTGAGCCCGAAGCAGGCGGATTTCCTGGCCCAGGCCAACAACCAGGGCGGCGGCGAGCACGACAAGGCCAGCCGCCCGCGCGACCCGCAGCCGGGCACGGTGCCGCAGGCCGAGACCGGGGTGGCGCCGCAGTCGGTCCGGGCCGAGAGCCCGGCGCCCTCCCCGCCGCCCGAGGCGCGGGTGATCGCCAGCCCCGACAGCACCCTGCGCACCCCCGCGCCCAGCCGCCGGCCGCAGCCGACCGCCACGCCGGCGCGCACCGGCGAGCGCAAGATCGAGCACGACATGGCGATGGCGCGGCTGGCGGCCGAGATCCATCTGCGCTCGGCCCGTTACGCCAAACGCCCGAGCCGCAAGTTCGTCTCCGCGAGCACCCAGGAATACGCTTGGGCGAACTATCTGCGCGCCTGGGTCGATCGCGCCGAGCGCGTCGGCAATCTGAACTATCCGGACGAGGCCCGGCGCCGGCAGTTGTCGGGGACGGTGGTGATCAACGTCGGCATCCGCCGCAACGGTTCGGTCGAACGCGCGGACATCGTCCAGTCCAGCGGCATTCCGCTGCTGGACGAGGCGGCGCTGCGGATCGCGAAGCTGGCGGAGCCCTACCCGCCGCTGCCGAAGACGCAGGAGGATCCGGACATCCTCAACGTGGTGCGGACCTGGCAGTTCCTGCCGGGGGGCGCGTTGGTCGACGAGTGAGTCGGGGCTACGGGTTCTTGCGGTGCCGATGATGTCGCGCGCGGTTGCGGCCTTTTCGTCATGCTGTTTCTGCGGTCGCTGACCGCATCGCACGACTCACATCCCACGGAACCGGTGCAGGAAGGCACTGCTGACCGGGAGGGTGTCGTCGCGGTCGCGCAGGCGCATGTGGGTGCGGCCGAGTTCGTCCTTGCGCACGCGGTCGATCGCGGAGACGCGGACCACGACGCCGCGGTGGACCTGCCAGAACTCGTCCGGGTCCAGCCCGGCGAGCAGGTCCTTGATCGGGGTGCGGATGATCGCCTCGCCGTTGCCGAGCACGACCCGCACGTATTTGTCCTGGGCCTGAAAATACACGACCTCGTCGATCCCGATCATGCGCACGCTGTCGCCGACGGCGGCGCTGATCCAGCGGATCAGGCGATTGCCCGCGGGACGCAGCGCGGTTTCGAGCGCTTCGACGCGGGCATCGGCGTCGTCGCGGGCCTCGCGCAGGCGTTCGCGCACCCGTTCGATCGCACGCCCGAAGCGCTC
>JBIJBH010000429.1:0-3470 GCA_044345315.1 Lysobacteraceae bacterium | reverse complement strand
GAACGCCTGCTGGGCGACCTGCTGCCGCTGTTCGACAGCATGGAAGCCGGTCTCGCCGCCGCGGCCGAAGGCGACCCGCTGCGCGCCGGCATGGAGCTCACCCTGCGCCAGCTGCACCGCATCGCCGAGGCCAACGGCCTGGTCGAGGTGGCGCCGGCCGCGGGCGATGCCTTCGATCCGGAACGCCATCAGGCGATGAGCATGATCGACGCCGAAGGCGTGCCGCCGGGCGCGGTCGCGCAGACCTTCCAGAAGGGCTATGTGCTCAACGAGCGCCTGCTGCGGCCGGCGCTGGTGGTCGTGGCGAAACAGGACTGAACCGCGGGCTGCGCCCGCCGCCGCGGCATGAATCCCGCGCGGCCGGCGCTTGAAAGCGCCCGCGGTCCCCCCCACACACGGAACATCGGCGGCCAGGCCGCCCCACCGAATCAAGATCACAAGATCAGAGGAACACCATCATGGGCAAGATCATCGGTATCGATCTGGGCACGACCAATTCGTGCGTCGCGATCATGGAGGGCGGCAAGGCCAGGGTCATCGAGAACAGCGAGGGCGACCGCACCACGCCGTCGATCGTGGCCTACACCAAGGATGGCGAAGTCCTGGTCGGCGCCAGCGCCAAGCGCCAGGCCGTGACCAATCCCAAGAACACCTTCTTCGCGGTGAAGCGCCTGATCGGCCGCAAGTTCACCGACGCCGAGGTCAGGAAGGATCTCGATCTGGTGCCGTACGCGATCCTCGCGCACGACAACGGCGACGCCTGGGTGTCGACCAGCGACGGACGCCGCATGGCGCCGCAGCAGATCTCGGCTGAAGTCCTCACCAAGATGAAGAAGACGGCCGAAGCCTATCTGGGCGAGACCGTGACCGAAGCGGTCATCACCGTGCCGGCCTACTTCAACGACAGCCAGCGTCAGGCGACCAAGGACGCCGGCCGCATCGCGGGTCTGGAAGTGCGGCGCATCATCAACGAGCCGACCGCGGCCGCGCTGGCCTACGGCCTCGACAAGGGCGACGGCGGCGCCGATCGCAAGATCGCCGTGTACGACCTCGGCGGCGGCACCTTCGACGTGTCGATCATCGAGATCGCCAACGTCGACGGCGAGAAGCAGTTCGAAGTGCTGGCGACCAACGGCGACACCTTCCTCGGCGGCGAGGACTTCGACAAGCGCGTCATCGACTATCTGGTCGAGGAATTCCAGAAGGACCAGGGCATCGATCTGCGCAAGGATCCGCTGGCCCTGCAGCGCCTCAAGGACGCCGCCGAACGCGCCAAGATCGAGCTGTCGAGCTCGCAGCAGACCGAAGTCAATCTGCCCTACGTCACCGCCGACGCCTCCGGTCCGAAGCATCTCAACATCAAGCTCACCCGCGCCAAGCTCGAAGCCCTGGTCGAGGATCTGATCCGCAAGTCGATCGAGCCCTGCCGGATCGCGCTCAACGACGCCGGCCTGCGCGCCAGCGACATCAGCGAGGTGATCCTGGTCGGCGGCCAGACCCGCATGCCGAAGGTCCAGCAGGCGGTGTCCGAGTTCTTCGGCCGCGAGCCGCGCAAGGACGTCAATCCGGACGAAGCGGTCGCGATCGGCGCCGCGATCCAGGGCGGCGTGCTCGCCGGCGATGTCAAGGACGTGCTGCTGCTCGACGTGACCCCGCTGTCGCTGGGCATCGAAGTGATGGGCGGCGAGTTCAACAAGATCATCGAGAAGAACACCACCATCCCGACCAAGGCGACCCAGACCTATTCGACCGCGGCCGACAACCAGACCGCGGTGACCGTGCACGTGCTGCAGGGCGAGCGCGCGCAGGCGATGTACAACAAGTCGCTGGCCCGCTTCGATCTGGCCGGGATCGAGCCGGCACGCCGCGGCGAGCCGCAGATCGAGGTGACCTTCGACATCGACGCCAACGGCATCCTGCACGTCTCCGCCCGCGACAAGAAGACCGGCAAGGAGCAGCGGGTCGAGATCAAGGCCGGTTCGGGTCTCTCCGAGCAGGAGATCCAGCGCATGGTGCAGGACGCGGAAGCGCATCGCGAGGAAGACAAGCGCTTCCACGAGCTGGTGCAGGCCCGCAATCACGCCGACGCGCTGATTCACGGTGCGCGCACCGCGATCAAGGACCACGGCGACAAGGTGCCGGGCGAGCTGATCGGCCGCACCGAAGGCGCGATCGCCGAGCTCGAGACCGCGATGAAGAGCGACGACAAGGCCCAGATCGAAGCCAAGTCGAAGGCGCTGGAGGAAGCCGCGCAGTCGCTGTTCGCCGCCGCCAACGCCGGCCCGCAGGGCAGTGGTGACGCCGGCCCCGGCGCCGGTCCGTCCGCCTCGTCGCGCAGCGACGATGTGGTCGACGCCGAGTTCACCGAGGTGAAAGACGACAACAAGCCGTGAATTGGGAATAGGCAATCGTGAGTCGGAAGGGCCGGCGATGTCTGGCTCTTTCGGCATTTCAGAGTGCAGGGCATCGTTCTGGCGTTCGACGCATCAAATGTATCTTTATAAATACCGCCAACTCGCAGATGATGACGAACAGTCGTTTGATCGTTTCAAAACTATTTTAGAGACACAGGCTTTCTGGTGCGCTAGTCCGGATGCACTGAATGATAATCAGGAGTTTTCCTGGCGATGTGACTACTCGTACACAGATGAAACGCTTGATCTCTTGGCAAGATTGATATGCGAAAGTTCCGGTCGGTCCTATGAGGTGGTGTATCAGCAGATCCAATCTTTCCTTGAGAACGGGAGCCTTGAGCGGTTGGCTGAACCTGTTATTGCCTCTTTGATAGAAAAATGCCGGTCTGAAATCGGTCTGTTGTGTTTTGGAACTTCGCCTGGCAACTCGACGCTTTGGTCTCGGTACGGTGGGAATGGAAATGGTGTCTGCATCGAGATTGAGGTGCCAGACAGGCTTATCGGCACGAGTCTATTCTGGGTAGAGTACGCCCGTCAGAAAGTGGTTCACATCAACACTCTTCTGCTTGCACACTTCGGCGATGCGAGGGAAATGTACACTCATTCACTTCTCACAAAACCACACGAATGGGCGTCTGAGATGGAAATTAGATTTGTCTCAACGGCTCAAAATATTAACGTTCGAATAGAGGATTCGAATGTTTCCCGAGTCTTTCTTGGTAATGATCTTTCCGAGGCTATGCGTGGACGAATTGCCAGTCTCGTGAATTTATCGCCCCTCAAAATTGCGTTGCACAAACAGCCTCGCGGTTAGATATCACTCAAAACCGATGTCGCTTTACAGCGCGGTTTGACTCAGACATTTGTGGGCGTCAGAGCTGTGACTCCGGTTCCGACTCCTACTCCCCGATTCTCGTTTCCCGGTTTCCGCCCATGAGCAAACGCGACTACTACGAAGTGCTGGGCGTGGCCCGCAACGCCAGCGACGAAGAGCTGAAGAAGGCCTATCGCCGACTGGCGATGAAGCATCATCCGGATCGGAATCCGGGCGACGCC
>JBIJBH010000428.1:0-3479 GCA_044345315.1 Lysobacteraceae bacterium | reverse complement strand
CGGCACCCCGTTCTTCGTGGTCTTCGGCTGGCTGTCGGACAAGATCGGGCGCAAGAAGATCATCATGGCCGGCTGCCTGATCGCGGCGCTGACCTACATGCCGCTGTTCAACGCGCTGACCCACTACGCCAATCCGGCGATCGACGAAGCCCGCACGAACGCACCGGCGGTGGTGGTGGCGGATCCGGACACCTGCTCGTTCCAGTTCGACCCGATCGGCAAGAAGGTCTTCACGAACTCCTGCGACATCGCCACCGCGGCGCTGGCCAAGGCCGGCATCCCCTACACCCTCCAGCCCGCTCCGGCCGGCAGCCTGGCCCAGGTCAAGGTGGGCGAGACCGTCGTCGCCGCCTACGAGGGCGCCGGGCTGTCGAAGGACGAAGGCAAGGCCAGGGGCGATGCGTTCACCGGCGAGTTGAAGAAGACCCTGAGCGCGGCCGGCTATCCGGACAAGGCCGACCCCGAGCGGATCAACAAGCCGATGGTGCTGGTGATCCTCACCGTGCTCGTGATCTACGTGACCATGGTCTACGGCCCGATCGCGGCGTGGCTGGTCGAGCTGTTCCCGACCCGCATCCGCTACACCTCGATGAGCCTGCCCTATCACATCGGCAACGGCTGGTTCGGCGGCTTCCTGCCGACCATCTCCTTCGCGCTGGTCGCCGCCACCGGCAACATGTACCAGGGCCTGTGGTATCCGATCGTGATCGCGCTGATGACCTTCGTGATCGGTTCGCTGTTCCTGCGCGAGACCAAGGATGTGGACATCACCCAGTGACGATGTCCGCGGGCGCGCCCTGCAGTCGCGAAACGAAGACGCCGGCTCGCGCCGGCGTCTTCGCGTGACGGCGTTGCGCGAACAGCCAATCCCCCCGCCGCGCTGCGCACGTCGGCCCCCTTTTGCAAAGGGGGCCATGTCTTTGCGCCGAAGCTCGGCCGTTCGGTCCCACCATGGGAATCAGGCGTCGACGACCGCCGGCATCGCAGGATACGAGCCCCCTTTGCAAAAGGGGGCGGCGAGCCGCGCAGCGGTTCGCGGGGGATTCGCCCTTTGCGCGACCCTCAACCGCCCTCGCGTTTCGGCGTCACCAGCTTCGCGGCGATGATCCCGGCCTCATACAGCAGGCACATCGGGATCGCCAGCAGCAACTGCGAGATCACGTCGGGCGGGGTGATGATCGCGGCGATCACGAAGATGCCGACGATCGCATAGCCGCGCGCTTCGGACAGCTGCTTCGGCGTCACCCAGCCCAGCAGCACCAGAATGACCAGGGCCACCGGCAGTTCGAAGCAGAAGCCGAAGGCGAGGAAGATCACCAGCACGAAGTCGAGATAGGCGTTGATGTCGGTCATCATCGCCACCCCGTCCGGGGTCACCTGGGCGAGAAACCCGAACACCGCCGGCAGCACGACGAAGAAGGCGAAAGCGCAGCCGCTGTAGAACAACGCCAGCGACGAGCCCAGCAGCGGCAGCGCCAGGCGCTTCTCGCGCCGGTACAGACCGGGCGCGACGAACGCCCAGGCCTGGTAGAGCAGCCAGGGCATGGTCGCGAACACCGCGACGAAGAACGCGAGCTTGAGCGGCGCGAAGAACGGCGAAGCGACTTCGACCGCGATCAGCTGCCCGCCCTGGGGCAGCTTGTCGAGCAGCGGCTGCGCGAACCAGCCGTAGAGCTTGTTGGCGAACGGCAGCAGACCCAGGAACACCAGCAGCAGGCCCGCCAGTCCGCGGATCAGGCGCGTCCGCAGTTCGATCAGATGGCTGAGCAGGCTGCCCTCGGCGCCGCCGTCAGCGTCGGTCATCGTCCGCTCCGTCGTCGCGCGCGCGCTGCGGCTGCGGGTCGTCCTGCGCACGATCCTCCGTCGCGACGACCGCGGTCGTCTCCGGCCCGGCCGGGTCGTCCCCGCGCCTGCCGTCGTCCGCGATCTGCGCGCGCATGCTGTCGAACTCGCGCCGCGCTTCCTCGCCGGCGCTGCGCACCTCGGCGTCGATCTCGGCGGCGGCCTGGCGGGTTTCGCGCAGGGTCCGCTGCAGCTCCTCCGAGGCCAGTTCGCGCTCCAGCTCGCTCTTGACCGAGTACCACTGCGCGCGCGCGCGCCGCACCCACAGCCCGGCGAAACGCGCGGCCTTGGGCAGGCGCTCGGGACCGAGCACCACCAGGGCGACGATCGCGATCAGGAACAGTTCGGAGAAGCCGATATCGAACATGGCGCGCGGCCCGGCCCGAGGGACCGGGTCCGGAAGCGGAGTGCGGATCGATCAGCGCGCGACGTTGTCGTCGTTGCGCTGCGATTCGGCGGAGCCTTCGCGACGCGACTGGTCGCTCAACTGCGCCGGCTTGTCCTCGTCGCCCTGCACGCCTTTCTTGAATTCGTTGACTGCCTTGCCGAGGTCCTTGGCGCCACTGGTCAGACGCTTGGTGCCGAACACCAGCAAGACCACGATCAGCACGACGATCCAGTGCCAGATGCTCCAGCCGCCCATGAGGACACCGCTTTGTGTGGAGAGAGGGCGCTCAGGATACCGCAGTCGCCGGACCGGGGCCCTGAACCCGGTTCCGGAATGCGGCCGCGAGCGCGGCCGGACTGCGCCTGCGGACGAAGTTCAGGGCGATGTTCAGGGTGTCGAGGGCAGCGGTTCGCTCCGGACCGGGTTGTCGACCGGCTCGAACGGCTGCGGCTGCGGCGCCGGCTGCGCGGGCGCCGGGGCTGCCTCGGCGGGCGGCGCCACCGTCGGCGCCGGGGCCGGTTCGTCCCGGCGCGCGGCACGGGCGCGGTCGCTGGCCTCGATCAGGCGCTGGCGGAAGGCCGCCACCTGGGCCGTCGGCGCCTGCGGCGCGCGATCCTCGAAGATCATCCGCGGCGTGGTGTCCTGACCGTAGACCGCCTCGTTCGCGTTGTCGTCGATCGACAGCACCGCGCCGTCGAGGGCGACGCCTGCGAACAGGCCGCGGGCGCGGGACCAGGACCAGATTTCGGCCTTCAGCTGGCCGTCGGTCAGGGCCGCGGCCTGGCGGCCCATCGGTCCGGCGGCGACGCCGGCATCGGCGCCGAGGGTGAATTTGCCGTTGACGATCGACGACAGGCCGCGTTCGCTGCGGAACACCAGCACCACGTCGGACGACTGCACGCCCACCTGCAGGCCGACGCTGCCGCCGGTGAGCTTCACGAACACCGGGTTGGACCAGCCGCCGTCGGCGGTGCGCACCGACATCAGGCCGTGGCCGCGGCGGCCGCCGACCACCAGGCCGGCCTTGATCGTGTCCGGCACCACCACGATCGCGCGCGCTTCGTCCAGCAGTTTGTCCGGGATCGCGGATTCGGGGATCGCCTGGATCTCGCCGAGCACGCGCACGGCGTTGTCGGCCTGGGCGTCTTCGCGCGGGCCGGCGTGGGCGGGCAGGGCGAAGGCGAGCGAGAGGGCGAAGGCGAGAGCGGTGGTGCGCGCGGGGATCATGGGAGCGGCGTCTCCAGCGGGG
>JBIJBH010000052.1:0-12709 GCA_044345315.1 Lysobacteraceae bacterium | reverse complement strand
TTCAGGTGCTGGCCGAGTTTCTCGCGCTTGAAGCGCGCGGCCTCGGCGAGGGTCGCGTCGAGTTCGGCGCGGGTCCAGTCCTGGGTGTTCAGGAAATGCTTCATGGCGGGGTCTCGGGATGGGGAGGAGAAGACGGAAAAAGCAAAGGCCCGGCGGTGAGCCGGGCCTTTCCTGGAATCTGTGCCGCCGTTGTCGAACGACGATGTTCCGGATCACCCAGCTCGCATGTGGGGTTCCGGTCGGCGCGCGCGCGAGGTCATGCCGGAGGCCATCCGGGCGCTGGACATCGACAGGGGCTGCGCGGTCTGCATAGGGGCGGCATCCTCGCACGCGCACCGGGGCGGCGCAAGCGCCGGGCGCCCGGCGGCGACAGGCGGATCAGGCCGACAGCGCATGCGCGGAGGCCGGAACGGCGCGATCAGCGCTTCTCGCCGGGCGGAATATCGGGGGTGACGGTGATCCGCACCCGCAGGCGCTTGCCCGGGTCCACCGGCAGCCGCGAACGGTATTTCACCCCGCGGTGGATGTAGTCGACGTCGTAGGCGACCGGGCGCCGGAACTCGCGTTCGACCCGCACCGGCCGGCAGTTGCGATTGGTCGGGGCGACGCCGGCGGCCTCGGCCGGGTTCTCGCAGCGCTGTTCGACCGCCTGCGCGCGCAGGGTCTGATAGACCGGCTCCACCCGCAGCACCTGCGCGTATTCGACGCGGACGTTGGGCTGGCCTTCTTCCGCCTGCGCGACGCAGGTCGCCGCCAGCAGCAGCGGGAGGACGAAGGTACGGAGACGGGCGGCGGCGGCAGGCATGGCCGGTCAGTGTAGGTGCGGCCCGCGGGCCGAGGCTGAATCCCCGCTGTCGTGCGGGTGCCGCGACCGCTAGAATCCTCGGACTCCCCCTGTACGCCGACGATGAGCCTGCACCTCTACAACAGCCTCACCCGCCGGGTCGAGGCCTTCGCGCCGCTCGACCCCGCCGCCGGACCGACGATGTACGTCTGCGGTCCGACCGTCTACAACTATGTGCACATCGGCAACGCGCGCGGCCCGGTGGTGTTCGGGGTGCTCGCCGCCCTGCTCCGCCGTCGCTACGGCCGGCTGCGCTACGCACGCAACATCACCGACGTGGACGACAAGATCAACGCCGCCGCGCAGGAACTGGGCGTGCCGATCTCGGTCATCACCGACCGCTACGTCGCGGCCTATCGCGAGGACATGTCGGCGCTGGGCGTGACCGGCGACTTCGCGCCGGACATCGAGCCGGCCGCCACCGCGCACATCCCGCAGATGATCGCGATGATCGAACGCCTGATCGCGCAGGGCCACGCCTACGCTGCCGAAGGTCATGCGCTTTTCGCGGTCGACACGTTCTCCGACTACGGCAAGCTCTCGCGCCGCGACCCCGAGGAAATGCTGGCCGGCGCGCGGGTCGAAGTGGCGCCGTACAAGCGCAACCCCGGCGATTTCGTGCTGTGGAAGCCGTCGACCGGCGACCTGCCGGGGTGGGACTCGCCCTGGGGCCGCGGCCGCCCGGGCTGGCACATCGAATGCTCGGCGATGGCCGAGGCGCATCTGGGCGAGACCATCGACATCCACGCCGGCGGCGTCGATCTGCAGTTCCCGCACCACGAGAACGAGATCGCGCAGAGCGAATGCACGCACAAGCACGGCGACGCCCACACCACGTTCTCGCGCTGGTGGATGCACAACGGCATGCTGAACTTCGGCGGCAGCAAGATGGCCAAGTCGGTCGGCAACATCCAGCGCGTGCACGACCTGGTGCGCGAACACCCGCCGGAAGCGCTGCGCTATGCGCTGCTGTCTGCGCATTACCGGCAGCCGCTGGAGTGGTCGGATGGACTCATAGATCAGTCAGTCAAGCGGCTGGATCGGCTGTATCGAACGTTGAAAGCACTGTCGGAAGTCGATGCCATGCCGAGGATCCCACAAAGCATCGAAGCTGCTCTCGACAACGACCTAAATACCCCGCAAGCGCTTAGAGAAATCGCTAGCATTGATAGCAAAGCGAAAGGACTATTCGGCCCTCCAGGCGGCCCGGGTGCGGAGCGCACGCCCGAACTGCTCGCACAACTGCGCGACGCGAAAGCAGAACTCCTCGGCGCCGGCCTCGCCCTCGGCCTGCTGCAGCAGTCGCCTGAAACCTGGTTTGCGCGCGGTGCCTCTGGTGACGACGACGCACGCATCCAAGCGCTGGTCGATGAGCGAAGCACGGCCAAAAAAGCCCGTGACTTCGCCCGCGCGGACGAGATCCGCAAGCGTTTGGCTGACGAGGGGATTCTGCTGGAGGACACACCACAAGGTCCAGTTTGGAGGCGCGCCTGAAACGAATCGCCGACTCGCTCTCCAGACCCGGAGGGCTACGCGCAGGAGGCGCGTCGTTTTCCGACCGAGCCATGGATGGCGAGTCGGAAAATCCCCGCAACCGATCCGATCACCGGTTCGCCTTGTCGGGGAAGGCCCTTTTCTTTGGTTCGTTTCTTTTGGGCCAGCAAAAGAAATGAACCCGGCCGCGCAGCGGACGGAACGCCTTTCAAGGCATGATCGGAAGCGGTAGAAGCCCCGCCGCTCACACCAAGCAAACCATCGATGACCACCTTCCCCCTCGAACCCACCGCCGAAGCCGCCCAGGACGCGATCCGCGACGAATTCGCTTTCTTCGGCGACTGGTCCGAGCGCTATCAGTACCTGATCGACCTCGGCCGCAAACTGCCGCCGATGGACGCTGCGCTGAAGACCGAGGAACACCGCCTGCTCGGCTGCCAGTCGATGGTCTGGATCGTCGCGTCCGGCGACGCCAGGCGGCTGGAGTTCGTCGCCGCCAGCGACTCGGCGATCGTCTCCGGCCTGATCCATCTCGCGCTGCGCGTCTACGCGGGGCGCAGCGCGGAAGAAATCCTCGCCACCGACGCGCGCTACATCGCCGACATCGGTCTGGCCAAGCATCTGTCGCCGACCCGCAGCAACGGTCTCGCCTCGCTGCTCGCCTTCATCAAGGCCACCGCGCACGAGGCGCAGCAGCGCGGCGCGGGCAGCGTGCACTGAGCCTGGGCACGACGCCGCGTTGAACGCCACGACCGCACCGCCCGATCCGCCTTCCGGCGCGCCGGCCGTCGCACCGATGCGCCATCCCGGTTTCCGCCGGCTGATGGCCTACCGGCTGCTGACCATCGTCTCCTACCAGATCGTGGCGGTCACGGTCGGCTGGCATGTGTATCTGCTCACCGGCGACCCGTGGAAACTCGGTCTGCTCGGCCTCGCCGAAGTGCTGCCGTTCTTCTGCGTCGCGCCCTTCGCTGGCTATCTCGTCGATCATCTGCGCAAGCGCAGGCTCGGCACGATCGCCTGCGTGGGGCTGGCGATCACGCCGATCCTGCTGCTGCCGATCGCCGCCGGCTGGGTGTTCGCGGCGCCGGAGCAGAGCGACGCACGGCTGTGGCTGATCTATGCCGCGATCGTGTTCACCGGCGCGGTGCGCGCGTTTCTCGGGCCGGTCTACAACACGCTGTTCGCCTGCGTGCTGCCGCGCGAGCAGTTCGCGCGCGGCTCCGGCATCGGCGCGGTGGTGTTCCAGGGCGCGCTGGTGCTGGGGCCGATGATCGCCTCGGGCACGATCCTGCTCGCCAAGCACCTCGGCGGGCATCCGGACGCATCGGTCGAACCCACGACCTGGGCCTATGCCTTGGCTGCGGTCGCGGCGCTCGGCGCGGCCGTCGCGCTGCTCACACTGCGGACCACGGAGCCGGCGCTGTCGCAGGAGCGCAGCCCGATCTTCGCGAGCATCGGCGAAGGCCTGCGCTTCGTCTGGCGCACGCCGGTGATGCTCGGCGCGATGGCGCTGGACATGTTCGCGGTGCTGTTCGGCGGCGCGATTTCGCTGGCGCCCGCGTTCAGCAAGGACATTCTCGACGCCGGCGAGCTGGGCCTCGGCCTGCTGCGCAGCGCGCCCGCGGCCGGCGCGGTGATCGTCGGGCTGTGGCTGGCGCGGCGACCGATCCAGCGCCACGCCGGGCGTTTCCTGCTCGGCGCGGTCGCCGGCTTCGGCCTGTGCATCATCGGTTTCGGGCTGTCCGAGGTGCTGTGGCTGTCGGTGCTGCTGATGTTCCTCTCGGGCATGTTCGACGGCGTCTCCGTGGTGCTGCGCTCGACCATCCTGCAGCTCGCGACGCCCGATCACATGCGCGGCCGGGTGTCGTCGATCAACAGCATCTTCATCAGCTCGTCGAACGAACTCGGCGCGTTCTACGCCGGCTCGATGGCGCGCCTGCTCGGTCTGATGCCGGCGGTGGTGCTGGGCGGCTGCGTCACCCTCGGCGTGGTCGCGGTGACGGCGTGGAAATCGCCGACGATGCGGCGATTGGATCTGCGCGATCTGCACTGACAGCGTGTCGAAAAACGCACTTCACGTGCGTTTTTCATGTCGCGAGTCCGGCACATGCCCGAACTCGCTGTCGATGAATCCATCGCTCACGCGCTGGTGAATGCGCAGCGTGGGATGCGATCGGTCATCCGGCCTTGCGATCGTAGACGAACGCGGCATCCGTGCCGCCGCCGGCGAGAGCAATCGCGATATTCAGATGCGCCATCGCTTCCAGGAACGCCGCATTCGCCAGCTTGCCCGCACGCTGCGGCTCGAAGCCCATCGACGCGGCGAATTCCGCGACGCGGGTCGCGGCCTGTTCATCGTCGGCTGCGATGAAGGCGGTCGTCTTCGCATTTCCGACGCGGACCAGTCGCTCCGGGGTCATGACATCGGCGAAGACCGTGTTGAAGGCCTTGACCAGACGGGCGCCGGGCAGCAGGCGCGCGATCTCCAGTGCAGCGGAGTTGCCCTCGCCCAACGACAACGGCGACCAGTCCGCGGCGACCGGATTGGTGGCATCGACGACGATTCGCCCGGCCAGCGCTTCCGCCAGCGGCGGCAAGGCTTCGGCGCAGGCGGCGAAGGGAATCGCCAGGATCACGATCTCGCCGTGAGCGACGGCGTCCGCCACCGTCGTCGATACCGCGCCGTCGACGCCGGGCGCGCCGTCGCGTTGCGAGCCGATGCTGACCGAGTGTCCCGCCGCTGTCGCCAGACGCGCGAGCGCCTTGCCCACGTTGCCGCCGCCGATGATGCCGATCTTCATGTGTTGGCTTGTCCTGTCCGGGTGAGCGGCGAATAATCCCGGCATCGGTATCCGACATCAATCAGGTACCCGAGGGTAACCACGCATCCGCTTCGGACCGACCATGACGCGACCGCTACCCGATCCCTATCTCGCCGCCTGCCCCAGTCGACAGTTGCTGGCGCGACTCGGCGAAAAATGGACGATCCTGATCGTCAACGATCTCGCCGACGGACCGAAGCGCTTCGGCCACCTGCATCGACGGCTTGAGGGCGTGTCGCAGAAGATGCTGACGCAGACCCTGCGCCATCTGGAGCGGGACGGGCTCATTCTCCGTCAGGTCATCAGCGACCGGCCGATCCAGGTGTCGTACATGCTCACTCCGATGGGCGTCGACTTGCTGCCCGTGGTCGCCGAATTGAAAGCCTGGACCCAACGTCACTATCCGTCGGTCGAAGACAGCAACCGGCTGTACGACACAACGAAGCCGCAACGCTGATCGCATGCGACAGCGCTCCGATGCGCGGGCGCACGCCGCGGAGACAAAGAAAAACCCCGCCTCGCGGCGGGGTTTTTCTTTGCAGGCAGTCGAGGCGGATCAATCGCCCTGCTGCTTCTGCAGATGCTCCCAGCGTTCCTGCTCGTCGATGGTGCGCTCGGCGGTGAGGCGGGCTTCGAGGCGGTGCAGGCCGATCTCTTCGCCGGAGTCGACGCTGTAGCCATATTCGCCGGAGTCGATGCGCTTGAGCGTGCTGTCGATCTTGCCGATCAGCTTGCGGTAGCGGTCGCGGGTGCGCAGTTCCAGCGAGTTCTCGGTTTCGCGGGTGGCGCGTTCGGCGTCGTCGCCGACGTCGCGCACTTCGTCCTTGAGGTTCTCGATGGTTTGCTTCGACTCCTCGATCAGCTCCGCGCGCCAGTTGAGCAGGCGCTGGCGGAAGTACTCGAGCTGCAGCGGGCTCATGTACTCCTCGTCCGGGGCGGGCTTGTAGCCCTCGGGGAGGATCGGGCGGCCGGTGGCTTCGTCGGTCTTGTACGGCACCTGGCGGTACTGGGTGCGGGGCGCGGGCGTGCTCGGACGCGAGGCCACCGCGACCGCGACCTTGCCCGGGGCCGGACGCGGGGTGGCGACGGTGGGGGATTTCACGGCTTTCGGCTCGTTCGGGTTGGGGCGCGGGCCGGGGGTCGGCGGCTTCGGGGCCGGCTTCGACGGCTCGGGCCTGGTGCCGGTGGTCGGCGGCGGCGCCGGGGTCGGGCTGGGCGTCGGAGCAGAGGCGGGAGCCTTGGCCGCAGCCTTGGGCTCGGTCTTCACCGGCGGCTTCGGAGCCGGCGACTTCACGGCCGGAACCTTGGCCGCAGGGGCCTTCGCTTCGGGCGCCTTGGCGACGGGAGCCTTGGCGGGCGGCGCCTTGGCAACAGCTGCCTTGGCCGGCTCGGGCTTGGCGACCGGAGCGGACTTGGCGGCGGGCTTCGCGGCCTGCTTGGCGACCGCTTTCTTCGCCACCGGCTTGGCTTCGGCCTTCTTCGCGGCCGGCGCGGGTTTGGCGACGGGTTTCTTCGCGGCGGGCGGGGCGGCCTTCTTCACGGCGGCCTTGGGCGCCGACTTCGCGGCAGGCTTGGCCGCGGCCTTCTTGGCTGCCGGCTTCGCGGCGGGTTTGGCGGCCTTGGCGGCCTTCTTAGCGGGTTTTTTCACAGCCACGTCCGAGAATCCTCGTTTGTTCCCTTGAGACGGGAAAGCGGGGTGTTATACCCTGCCGAGACTGCAGCGGCAACCTCGTATTCCTGCGAGCCCCGCGCATTATCGCTTTCCGGATCAAGTCCTTGGTCGACCGCCTGCTGATCGCCGCACTCCGCTTCTACAAGCGCTGGGTGAGCCCGCTTCTCGGACCGCGTTGCCGCTTCGTCCCGACCTGTTCGGAGTATTCGATGGAAGCCATCGCCCGCTTCGGCGCACTGCGGGGCGGCTGGCTGACCGCGAAACGACTGGGGCGCTGCCATCCACTGTGCCCGGGCGGCCACGATCCGGTGCCTCCCGCCTCCGACCGAACGAGCGCCTCGCCATGAGCGATCCCGTCTCCATGCGCAGCGCCGGCATTCGATCGGTGCGGCTTGCGGCGTTCGCGGCGGCCGCGACTCTGACGCTGTCCGCCTGCGTGTCGACGACCGCTGTCTCCACGCCTGCCCTCGAGACGTCGCGTACGCCGCAGACGCCTGCGGCCGGCGGCGGCGCGCTCCCGGCCCGCGCGACCGTGCTGCCGGCGTCGGTGCAGCAGGGTTCGCTGGTGGTCGGCACGACCCATCCGGCCGCGGTCGTCGAATACGGCGGGCGCACGGTGCGGGTCGCGCCCGACGGCCGTTTCGCGTTCGGCGTCGGCCGCGATGCGGTCGGCCCGGTGTCGGTGAAAGTGACGCAGCCGGCGACCGGCCCGGTCGAGCATCGGATCGCGGTGACCCCGCGCGACTGGCCGATCGAACGCATCGACGGCGTACCGCCGGCCACGGTGAATCCGCCGCCGGAAATCGCCGAGCGGATCTCACGCGAGCAGGCGCTGGTCGCGGCCGCACGCACCCGCGACGATGCGCGCGAGGATTATGCGATGGCGTTCGTGTGGCCGGTGCAGGGCCGCATCAGCGGCCGTTTCGGCAATCAGCGCATCTACAACGGCACGCCGAGATCGCCGCATTCGGGCATGGACATCGCCGCCGCCAACGGCACGCCGGTGCGCGCGCCCGCAGCCGGCATCGTCACCTTCGCCGCGCCGGATCTGTATCTCACCGGCGGCACCGTGCTGATCGATCACGGCGCCGGCATCAGCTCGAACTTCCTGCATCTGTCGCGGATCGACGTGCAGGTCGGCGATCGGGTCGAGCAGGGCCAGGTCTTCGCCGCCGTCGGTTCGACCGGGCGTTCGACCGGGCCGCATCTGCATTGGGGGATGAATTGGTTCGATGTCAGGATCGACCCACTGCTGGTGCTGGAGCTGAACAACCCGCCTTGATTCACTGCCACCGCGCGCGGCGGCGCGTTCTTCTTCGCGGGGGCTGATGGCTCTGCCTGGCGCGGTTCGATGTCAGGATCGACCCACTGCTGGTGCTGGAGCTGAACGATCCGCACTGATCCGCCGCTGCGCACGGCGGCGGATCGCGAACGAACACCATGCTCGCCTGCGCGGCGATGAGGCAGGTCCCGGGCTTCGATACGACAGTCCAGAGGACGGAAAAAACGGCCCGGCATCGCTGCCGGGCTGTTGTGTTCAAGGGCGAGGACGCGCCGTATTCGCGATCACTTCTTCGTGTCGGTCGCAGCGGGCGGTGCCGATGGCGCCACGACCGCATTGCTCGGTATCGCCCACGAGAAGTCGGTCTTCGTGAACGCGGCGAAACAGGTCGTCGGACCGCCCGGCGGAGTGGACGAGGTGCAGGCGTCGGCGTTGAAGTCGATCGGTGCGTCGTAGTTCGCCGGGTAGTTCATCGTCGACAGCTGATTGTTGGCCAGCGCGCCCGCCGTCGCCGTACCGTGGCAGCTCATGCAGTTGCTGGTCTGACCGGCGGGAATGCCGCTGGACGTCTCCAGGAACGGATTGAAGCAGACCACCATTTCGCTGGAAGCATTGCCCTTGGTCTGGTTCCAGGCCGTGCACATGGCGTAGTTGCGCCAGGCGCCCTTGACGTTGTCGGTCATGCCCTGCTTGCTGCCGGGGAAATTGTTGGGCGCATCTTCGCCGGGCTGCCACCAGAAGGTTTCCCAGGTCCAGTTGACGATGGTCTTGCTGTTGACGTGCATGCCGACGAGCACGCCGAAGTCGCCCTCGGCCGCGGTGAGGCCCTGACCGCCGTCGCCGGAGTTGTTGATCAGGACGTTCCAGTCGGCCGCTTCGGCGGCGTCCATCTTGAAGCTGTAGATCGTCGACAGCGGCGCATACAGAAAGGTCTTGCAGGCCATGCCCGAGCCGGGAACCATCTGCTTGATCTGTTCCGGCGTCGCCGGGACCGGTTTGGTATCGGGGCCGGCGGTGCTGGTCGGGTCGAGCAGCACGCAGTTGAACCAGGTCTCCGGCGTCGCGTTGGCCGGCGTGGTCGAAAACTCGGGACCCATCCACAGCGGGATCGGGGTCAGGCCGGTCTGCTTGACCAGGAAGATCACCGGTTTGGTTTCCATCGCGGTCGAACCGGGCCCGTTCGGACTGTCGGGGGTATATGGCGCATCGACGACCTTGCGCGCGCCGACCGGTGTGTCTGCGGGCCAGGATGCGTTGAGCGCGGACAGATCGTTGGCCGAGGTGTAGCGGTAGGCGGTCCCGTTGGTGGTCTGCGCCGTATTGAGGTACGTCGCCATCGGCGGATTGAACTTGTTGAACGAGACGACCTGACCGTCGGCGGGTGTATTGGCGCCGGCCTTGCGCGCGGAATGGCCGATCTGGGTCGCCAGCTGGAAGGCGCGCGCAGGACGATCGAGCGGATTGCAGCCGGCCGCGCTGAAGACCTCCTCGTTGCCGCACCAGGTTTCCCAGACCGGCAGCGGACTGCCGTTCCACTGCTGTCCGGAATCGCTGGTCATGCCGGCCCACAGGTTCCACGCGGCCGTGGTGATGTTGTCGATCTGCCAGTTGTCGGCCCAGGCCTGGAATTCGTTGCGGTCGCCCGGATAACCGAAACCGGCGGGCACGTCTTCCGGCACGATGCCCGCGACTTCCAGCTTGGGCTTTTCGACAGCGGCCTCCGGCTTGACGGCTTCCGCGGGCGGAGCCTCCTTGTTGCAGGCGGCGAGCAACAGCAGCGCAGCGGGCAGCAGCGCCGCGCGCAACGACGGGAATGAACACGACTTCATTGGGACCTCCTGTGTCGACCGTTGTGACCGGGACTGCGCAGCGCCCCCACTTCCTCGCACGCATCCCCGGCGCGGTGTCCGCCCGTGCGGCGAACGCAGCGAGCATACGGGACTCAGGTTTCGTTCACAATCGAATGCGCGGACGGATCGTGCGGCCGCGAAGGGGCGCGCGATCAGCCGGCGCCGCGGCCCCGGCCCGACACCTGCGCGACCGCGTCGTGCGCGTGCAGGCTTTCGAAATGCGAGACGCGGACGTCGAAACGCTGCACGCGGACATCGTCGGCGAGCGCGGCGGCGACGCGGCGCGCGGCGTCCTCGCAGAACATCAGGTTCTCGGCGTTGAGCCGGGCGAAGGCCTGTTCGTCTTCGCGCTTGACCGCGGTCTGCACCGGCGTGGCCAGGGCGGCCTCGACGCGATCGATCAGATCGGCGACCGGCAGCTCGTCGAACGTCGGCTGCAGTTCCACCTGCACCTCGGCGCGGCTGCGCTGCGCATGCGGGGTCGCGGCGAGACCGCGTTCGGAGGCGAGCCAGTCGCGCACGACCTGTGTGGACAGCGGATGCGCGGCGGCAAAGTCGTCGGCGAAACGCTCGGCGTTGAGCTGGCGCGACAACGCGGCGGAGGCCGGGCAGGTGCTGGAGTATTCGACCGAGAAACCGAGGGTCAGCGACAGATGTCCGTTGATCAGCCGGGCATCGAGTTCGAGCGGATAACGCTTCCAGCCGGCGTGTTCGGTCGCGAGCGCGCGGCGCCGCAGCAGACGATCGAAGCGCAGATGCAGGCGCGCGGCGGTCGAGAGCGCGCCCTGCGATTCGACGCAGTCCTGCAGCACACGGCGCAGGCGCGCGGCGGTCAGCGGGTCTTCGGCGAGACCATCCTGCAGCCGCAGATACAGGCGCGACATGTGGATGCCGCGGGCATCGGCATCGTGCAGATCGACGAACACATCGACCGCAGCCGGCACCACCAGGCTGTCGCCGTCCTCGCCGCGGAGACGCACCGGCAGCGCGATGTTGCGCATGCCGACCCAATCGAGCGCGCGCGCCGCAGCGGCGGCGTCGCCGGCGACATCGGGCATGGCCTGCGGAGTCTGGCGCGGGGTCACGGGTGGGGTCCGGTCCGGCGGAAGGGCCGGCCATTGTACCCAGCCAGCCCTGCCGGGGCCGGCGACGCACCGGAACGAAGCGTTGTGTTCAACCGCGCGCCGCGCGCCAGGCGCGCCACAGCGTCGACACGGGCGGCAGCGGTCCGGGCTCGCCGCCGCCGGCGATGCGGCGCAGGCGACCGTGGCTCAGGGCGTCGTGGATCCGCCGCGGGCGGGTCGCGGCGCGGGCCGGTCGCGATGCGGACAGCCGCCCGGCCCAGTCGCGGACCCCGGCGGCCTCGGCGGCGTCCTCGCGATGCCACAGCGCATGCGCGGCGAGCAGGGCGAAGGCATCGCCGCCCGTGCCTTCCCCGGCCGCGAACAGCACACGCTCGCAGGCATCCAGCGTCGCGGCCAAGGGCTGCAACGCGACGGCGAGCGCGACCGGATCGCCCCAGGCGCGCAGCGGTTCGCGTGCGGTCTGCAGCGCCGGCAGCGCCGCCGCGAGCGCGGCCCACGGCGCGGGCTGTCGCTGCAGCACCCGGCCGAGCGGATGCCGGCGGCCGCCGCGGGCCCAACCCTGCAGTTCTTCCTGCCACCAGCCGAGTTTGGCGAAACCCGGCGTCGGGTCGGCCCCGGCCCAGGCCGCGTCGGTCCACTCCTGCAGCAGCGCGCACCAGGCCTCGACCTGCGGATGCTGCGCCTCGAGCACGAACACCCGCGCGATCCGCCATTCCGGCCAGCGGCCGCGCCACTTGCCGAGGAAGTCGTCGAGTTCGTCGAAAGGGCCGCTGTCGCTCACGGCATCTCCGCCAGCGTCGACGGCCAGGACGCCGGATCGAGCAGCGCCTGCGGTTGTTCGATCATCAGATCGCCGCCCCAGTGCAGCGGATCGTCGCCGGGCTGGCGATAGCCCCAGAGCGCGACGATCGACGGCATGCCCGCGGCGCGCGCGGCGACGATGTCGCGCTCGTCGTCGCCGACGTACACGCAGTCGCGCGCCTCGATGCCGATGACCTGCGCCGAATGCAGCAGCGGCAGCGGATGCGGCTTGCGCTCGGGCAGCGAATCGCCGCCGATCAACACACCGCAGCGTCCGGCCCAGCCGAGCATCGGGATCAGCGGCTCGGCCAGATAGAACGGTTTGTTGGTGACGATGCCCCAGCGCACGCCGTCAGCCTCAAGCGCGTCGAGCATCGCGGCGATGCCCTCGAACGGCGCGCAGTGCCGGCCGAGTTCGCGTTCGTAGGCGTCGAGAAAGGGTTTGACCATCGTCTCGCGCATGGCCTCGTCCAGATGCCCCCACGAGGCGCGGATCATCGCCCGCGCGCCCTTGGAGACGTGCGGACGCAGGGCCTCCAGCGGCATCGGCGCTTCGTCGCGCTGCGCGCGCATCGCATTGATCGCCGCGACCATGTCCGGCGCGCTGTCGAGCAGGGTGCCGTCGAGATCGAACAGCACGCCGCGGGGGAAACGGATCGAGGTCAAACGCAATTCCTCATGGTTTGTGTCTGTAGAGCGGATCGCAGATCCGCTGCTCCGTCTCCGGAGTGACCGTAGCGGATCTGCGATCCGCTCTACAGGAGCAGCGCTGCGCGTTCAGGGCTTCACCGCGCACATCAGATAGTTGACGTCGGTGCGGCCGCCGACGCGCGCGCGCTGGCGCAGCGGGTCGTAG
>JBIJBH010000427.1:0-3485 GCA_044345315.1 Lysobacteraceae bacterium | reverse complement strand
CAGCCGCGACAGCGGCGGCGTCACGGTCAACTGCATCTGCCCGGGCTGGGTCGAAACCGCGCTGATCGAGCCGCAGATCGAGGCCCGGCGCAATGGAGGCACGCGCGAGGACGGCGTCCGCGCCCTGGTCGCCGAGAAGCAGCCCAGCCAGCGCATGTCGCTGCCCGAGGACATCGCCTCGTTGACCCTGTGGCTGTGCCGGCGCGAGGCCCACAACGTCACCGGCGCCTCGTTCCCGATCGACGGCGGCTGGACCGCGCAGTAGCGGCGCCCCGGCAGCCGCCGGAGCCCGGAGCCGGGAAGCCTGCGTGCGCGGTCGGCCGCGTCGAACCCGTATGGCCGATCCGTGCGGCCGATCCGGATGCTCCGTGACGGAATTCGCGGCCTTCGCGCACGTCCGCGCCCGCCCGCGCGAGGCTGTGGCATGCTCGGCGAGCCGACGCGCGCCCGATCCAGCGCGCGTCTCTCCCGCTCAGGCAAGCCCCGGAGCCCTCGCGATGCCCAGACCGCTCACGACCTCATCGCCCGCAACGTCCAGCCGCCTCCGCAAGGCCGTCTACGAGACCCTCGCCCGCCGCCACGGCATCCGCGGGCCGCTGCGCTTCCAGCCGCCGCTGCCGCGCGATGCCGACCCGTTCGAAGCCGCGCTCGACGTACAGGACGCGCAGGCCGCTGCCGCCGCGCCGTTCGCCGCCGCCCCTGTCGCCGGCGAACGGCGCCGGATCACCGGCGGCATCTCGCAGCCCGATCTCGTCACCCTGCAGCGCCCGCCGTTCGCGGTGCGGGTGCTCAATCATCTGACCTTCGGCGTCACGCCGGCGCTGATCTCGCAGTTCAACGCACTCGGCGCCAACGACACCGCGCGGCTCACCGCCTTCGTCGACCAGCAGCTCAATCCGGCCGCGATCGACGACAGCGCGCTCGATACACGCCTGACCGGTGCCGGCTACACCACGCTCAACAAGAGCCTGACCCAACTGTGGGCCGACCACATCCTGCCCGATCCCGTCTGGGACGTGCGGATGCGGCCTTCGGTCGAGGCGCAGCGTTCGACCATCGTCCGCGCGGTCCATTCGCGCCGTCAGCTGTTCGAAGTGGTCAGCGCGTTCTGGCACGACCACTTCAACGTGCCGCTCTACGATTTCCTCGGCGGCGCCACCTACGTGCACTATCACCGCGACGTGATCCGCGCGAACGCCTTCGGCAATTTCCGCACGATGCTCGAAGGCGTGGCCCAGAGCACGGCGATGCTGTACTACCTCGACAACGCCTCCAACACCCGCTCCGGGCCGAACGAGAACTTCGCCCGCGAGCTGCTGGAGCTGCACACCTTCGGCGCCGAGAACTATCTCGGCTTCGTCGACCCGTTCCAGGTGCCGCCGGCGCCCGAAGATCCTGCGTTCCCGATCGGCTACACCGATGTCGACGTGTACGAGACCGCCGCGGCCTTCACCGGCTGGTCGGTCAAGGACGGGCACTGGCAGTACCCGACCGAAAACGACGGCACCTTCGTCTATCGCCAGGCCTGGCACGACGCCGGTCCGAAGTTCGTGCTCGGCAGGTTCCTCAATCCGGAACAGCCGGCGATGAAGGATGGCCGCGACATCCTCGACCGCCTCGCCCAGCATCCGCGGGTGGCGAAGTTCATCTGCAGGAAACTGATCCGCCGGTTCGTCTCCGATCGCCCCGATCAGGCGCTCGTCGACAGCGCGGCCGCGGTGTTCCGCGCCAACTGGCAGCAGCCCAACCAGATTGCGCTGACCCTGCGCCACATCCTGTTGTCCAACGCCTTCATCCACAGTTGGGGCAGCAAGCAGCGGCGTCCGTTCGAGGTCGTGGTCGCGGCGATGCGCGCGCTCGGCATCGACTGGACCCCGCGGGTCGGCGACAGCAAGAGCGACGAACTGCACTGGCGGATGGCCGCGACCGGCCACACGATGTACGAATGGCCGGCGCCCAACGGCTATCCGGACACCGGTCTGGCCTGGTCCGGCGCCAACAGCTACGCGATGTCCTGGAAGGTGGTGAACTGGCTGACCGAAACCACCAACGGCACCACGCCGCTCGCGCCGATTCTCGACGCCACCCGCGCCGGGGTGAGCAACTGGACCGCGAACAACCTCGTCGACTTCTGGTGCCAGCGCATCCTCGGCCATCTCCCGGCCGCGTCGCGGCGCCAGACGCTGGTCGCGTTCATGGCCCAGAACGGCGACCCGGCGAGCTACGTCATCACCGATACCGACACCTGGGCGGCCAGCGATCCCAAGCGCCACTACAACCAGCAGCGCCTGCGCAGCCTGGTGTCGCTGATCCTGATGTCGCCCGAATTCATGAGTCGCTGAGGAGCCCCGTCATGTCCGACCTTCGACTCGATCGACGCGAATTCGTCAAGGGCTGCTGTGCGACCGCCGCGCTGAGCGCCGCCGGCCCGGCGATGCTGTTCTCGCAGGAAGCGCAGGCCGCGGCGAACGCCTACGACACCGTCGTGGTGGTGTTCCTGCGCGGCGGCATCGACGGCCTCAACCTCGTACCGCCGATCGCCGGCAACGATCGCGGCTTCTACGAGGAAGCGCGGCCCTCGCTGCGGATCGCCACCACCGGGACCTACGGCGCGCTGCCGCTGACCCTCGCCGACAACACCGCCACCGGCTTCGGCCTGCACCCCTCGGCCACCGGCCTGAAAGCGATCTGGGACGCCGGCCGACTCGCGATCGTGCACGACTGCGGCATGCCCACGGTGGTCACCCGCAGCCATTTCGACGCCCAGCTCTATCTCGATCTCGGCACGCCGGGGCAACAGGCCACCGGCACCGGCTGGATGACCCGCGCCTGGGCTTCGCAGCCCGGCAATGCCGGCAATCCGACCCTGCCCCTGCTCGCGGTGACCGCGCGCCAGCCGGCGAACCTGCTCGGCGCCACCCAGGCGCTGGCGATGCCCAGTCCCGGCGATTTCGCGCTCAACGCCGGCGCCTGGCAATGGCAGCAGTACCGCAGCGGCCTGCCGACAGGCACCCGCGGCGTGAACGAAACCCTCGCCAGCCTGTGGACCGGCAACACCGGTCTGGAGATCGCCGGCCTGCGCGCCGACAACGCGCTGCGCGTGATCGGCGGCCAGGGCTTCACCTCCACCCTGCCGGCCAACTGGCCCACGACCACCTTCGCTCGCCAGATGTGGACCGTGGCGCAGTCGATCCGTTTCGATCTCGGCCTGCGCTTCGCCACCCTCGATCTGGGCGGCTGGGACACCCACGACGGCCAGGGCACCGCCGGCAGCGGATATCACTTCTTCCAGAACAAGATCGCGGAGCTCTCCGACGCCCTCGCCGCGTTCTACAACGAGCTCAACGCCACCGGCGAAATGTCGCGCGTGACCGTGATCGTGCAGTCCGAATTCGGCCGCCGCGTGCGCCAGAACGGCAGCGGCGGCACTGACCACGGCTACGGCAATCCGCTGCTGGTGATGGGCGGCGCGGTCAACGGCAGGC
>JBIJBH010000051.1:0-12732 GCA_044345315.1 Lysobacteraceae bacterium | reverse complement strand
TTCCGCGGCGGGAACATCGCTGCAGCCCGACGCGCCTTCGGCGACCGTCACCCGTCCCGCCTCCGCCGGAGAGCCCGGCGCATGAAGCTGGACACGCTCACCGTCGAACTGCGTCCGCGCTCGTCGTGGGAGGCGATGGAACTGGGCACCGCGCTGGTCCGCCGCCATGCGCGCGCGATCTGGGTGCCGTGGTTGATCGTCACCGGGACGGTGTTCGCGCTGCTCAATCTCGCCGCCTGGGCGATCGACCAGATCTGGATCGCGCTGGTGCTGATGTGGTGGCTGCGGCCGGTGTTCGACCGGATTCCGGCGTACGTGCTGTCGCGCGCCGTGTTCGGCAGCGTGCCGAGCGTGGCCGAAACCCTGCGCGCGCAGCTGCACTGGGGTTGGCGGCCGATGCTCGGACATCTGACCTGGCGCCGGTTCAGCCCGATGCGGGCCTCGATGCTGCCGGTGGATCTGCTGGAAGGCGCGAACCCGGCGCTGATCGCCGCGCGCCGGCGGGTGATCGGCGGCGGGCTCGGCGGCCCGGCGATGCTGCTGACCCTGGTCTGCCTGCATTTCCTGGTCGCGCTGCAGTTGTCGCTGGTGCTGGCGATCCTGCTGTTCGTGCCCAACGAACAGGTGCCCGATCTCATGCTCAGCACCTGGCAAATGCTGGAGAAGGACACGCCGGACTGGCTGCAGCTGCTGCTGCACGCCGCCGACTGGCTGGCGGTGGCGTTCCTGGAACCGTTCTACGTCGGCGCCGGCTTCGGCCTGTACCTCAACCGCCGCACCCAGCTCGAAGCCTGGGATCTGGAGATCGTGTTCCGGCGCATGCGCAAGCGCCTGGAGCGCACGCTCGGCGGCGCGGCGGCGGTGCTGCTCGCCTTCGTCCTGCTCGCGCCGGGCACCGGCGCCGCGCAGGACACCGGCGCGCCCACGGCGCAGGCCGAGGACAGCCCGCAGAAAGCCGCCGAGGGCGACGCGCCCAAGGCGGGCAAGCACGAGACCGGCAAGCCGCAGGCGTCGGCGGACAAGGACAAAGCCAAATCCGGCGACGACGGACATGCCGCCGAGGAGGACGCGGACGAGCCGCCGCCGCATCTGCCGACCCGCACCCTGCCGGAGATCTTCGGCGAGGATGCGGTCGACCCCGCCGGGTTCGAGAAGGCGGCGGCCGAGGCCTATCGCGATCCGGATCTGCGGCCCAAGCGCGAGGTCGGCAGTTGGAAGCCGCGCAATCCGGAAAAAGCGAAACCCCAGGAGACCGAAGAGGATCCCGCGTTCCTGCGCGCGCTCTCCAACGCGATCGGTTTCCTGGTCGAGAACGCGCTGTGGCTGCTGGTCGGCGCGCTGGTGCTCGCGCTTGTGTTGACCGCACGCAAGTGGCTGCCGTGGCTGCACGGGATCGCCGCGGTGCCCGAGCCCGAACCGACGCCGACGATCAGCCTCTCGCTGGAACAGGCCGAACCGCTGCCGCCGGACATCGCCACGGTCGCGCGCCGGCTGTGGGCCGAAGGCCAGCCGCGGCGCGCGCTGGCCCTGCTCTATCGCGCCAGCGTCGAGGCGATGGTCGCGCGGGTCGGCGCGCATCCACCGCCGGGCGCGACCGAGGCCGATTGTCTGCGGCTGTCGCGGCGCCTGCCCGAGGCCGAGGACCGCAGCGCGTTCCAGGAGGCGGTGCGGGTCTGGCAGTACGCGGCCTATGCCCACACCCTGCCCGGCCCGGAAGACTTCGATGGCCTCGTCGCGCGTCTGGCGCAGCGATTCGGGTGGCGCGCATGAACCGCGCGACGATGCTCCGCACCGGACTGATCGGCGCGCTCGCCGCGGCGCTGGTCGGGCTGCTGGTGTGGTGGTGGCTGCGCACCTACGAATGGAAGGTCGAGAGCATCGATCTGCCGCCGCGCGGCGAAGCGGCCTACAACCCGCTGTACGCGCTCAAGCTCGCGCTGCAGAAGGACGGCCGCAAGGTCGATGCGCGTCAGCGGCTGGACCCGGCAGGGCATCCGCTGCGCCCGGCCGACACCGTGATGGTGCTGGGCGACCCGCGTGCGCTCGTCCCGCGCGAGGTCGACGCCCTGCTCGACTGGGTCGAGCGCGGCGGCCATCTGATCGTGCGCACGCCGCCGCCGGGGGTGGTGCTGGCCGGCGAGGACGTGCCGCTGCTCGACGATCTGGGCGTCATCGCGATGGACGCGGATCCGTTCTGCTACGGCCTGCAGGTCGGCAAGCACGAACACCATGTCGAGTTCTGCTCTGGCCGGCGGTTCTATTTCATCGACGAGGACGTCGAGACCGCGCAGCTCTGGGGCGACGACGAACAGGGCGAATACGGCTATGCCCGTCTGCCGCGCGGCGCCGGCAGCGTCGACGTGATCGCCGATCTGGACTTCCTGGCGAACGACGGTCTGGAAGACCCGCAGCACGCCGCGCTCGCGCGCCAGCTGCTGCAGCCGAACTGGGCCGCGAACGGGACCTTCCACCTGATCTACAGCGCCGACATGCCCTCGCTGCTGGATCTGCTGTTCCGCTACGCCTGGCGGGTGCTGCTGGCGGCCGCGCTCGCCCTGCTGCTGTGGCTGTGGATGCGCGCCGAGCGCTTCGGGCCGCTGCGTTCGGCGCCGCTGCCCGATCGCCGCTCGCTGCTCGAACACATCCAGGCCAGCGGCGATCACCTCTACCGCTACGGCCGCCGCGCCACGCTGTACGCCGCGGTCCACGATGCCTTCATGCGCCGCCTGCGCCAGCGCGACCCGTTCGCCGCCGCGCTCGAAGGCCCGGCGCAGATCGACGCCCTGGTCAAACGCACCGGCTGGCCGGTCGCCGAGGTCGAAGCCGCGCTGCGCTATCCGCGCCCCGGCGACGCCCGCGATTTCGTGCTCCGCATCGCCAAACTTCTCCATCTGAGAACCCGACTATGAACGATTCCGCGTCCCCCGAATCCGCGGCCCACGCCGCGCCCGAACCGATCGTCGGCGAGGCGCTGGTCGCGCGCGCCGCCGCCGTGCGCGAGGAGGTCGCCAAGGCCTTCATCGGCCAGGACGACGTGCTCGAACAGATCCTGATCGTGCTGCTCGCCGGCGGCCACGTGCTGATCGAGGGCGTGCCGGGTCTCGGCAAGACCCTGCTGGTGCGCGCGCTCGGCCAGGCCCTGGGCTGCAGCTACGGCCGCGTGCAGTTCACGCCCGACCTGATGCCCAGCGACGTCAGCGGCCATGCCGTGTACGACCCGAAGGCCGAGCGTTTCTCGATCCGTCGCGGCCCGATCTTCACCAACCTGCTGCTGGCCGACGAGATCAACCGCGCCCCGGCGAAGACCCAGTCCGCACTGCTGGAAGCGATGCAGGAGCAGCAGGTCACGATCGAAGGCGGGAGCCATCCGCTGCCGGCGCCGTTCATGACCCTGGCGACCCAGAACCCGGTCGAACAGGAAGGCACCTATCCGCTGCCCGAGGCGCAGCTCGACCGCTTCCTGCTCAAGGTCCTGATCGATTACCCGTCGCATGCCGACGAGGTCGCGATGGTGACCGCGGTCAGCAGCGGCCGCGCCGCGGCGCAGTTCGATCTGTCGCGGGTCGCCGCGGTGCTGAGCGCGCAGGAGATCGTCGCGATGCAGCTGGGCACCGCGCAGGTCACGGTCGATCCGGCGGTGGTCGACTACGCCGTGCGGATCGTCGCCGCCACCCGCAAATGGCCGGGCATCGCGCTCGGCGCCGGTCCGCGCGGCAGCCTCGCCCTGGTCCGCGCCGCGCGCGCGCAGGCGGTGCTGGGCGGCCGCGATTTCGTGGTCCCCGACGATGTCCGCGGCGTCGCCAAACCGGCCCTGCGCCACCGCATCGCGCTGTCGCCGGAAATGCAGATCGAAGGCCAGACGCCCGACCAGGTGCTGGAAGCCCTGCTCGCCAAGGTCGAAGCCCCGCGCAAGTGAACGCGTCCGCCGCCACCGCTGCGCGCAAGCCCGCATCGCGCTCCGCGCCGACGCGCCCGCCGGGGGTGCCGGCCGCGGCCACGCCCGCGGTGCAGCGCGCCTGGCCGCGGCCCGCGCCGGGTCTGGTCTGGGCCTGCGTGGCGCTGGCCGCGCTCGGCATCGCGGTCAGCGCGCATTGGCTGCCGCCGGTGGTCTGGCTCGGCGGCGGCGTGCTGCTCGCGGCGCTGGCGCTGTTCGACCTGTGGCGACTGCGCGCGGCGCCGACGCCCGAAGTGGCGCGCAGCCTGCCGGAAGCCTGGCCGATCGGCGTCGAGCGCGAAGTCGCGCTGCGGATCGAACATCACGGCCGCCGCCTGCGGGTGAGCGTGCACGACCTGCATCCCGGCGACTGGGACCTGCGCGACGGCCGCCCGCCGGATCTGCCGCGCACCCTGACCCTCGCCGCCGACAGCGTCACCACCCTGCACTACCGCCTGCGCCCCGACACCCGCGGCAATTTCCGCTTCGAGGGCACCTGCCTGCGCCTGCACTCGCCGCTGCGCCTGTGGCAGCAGATACGCACCGTCGGCGCGCCGCAGCCGGTGCGGGTGTTTCCGAACTTCGCGCCGCTCGCCGGCTTCGCGCTGTTCAGCGCCGAACAGGCCTCGCGGCTGGTCGGCGCGCACATCAAACGGCGCCGCGGCGAGGGCACCGACTTCCACCAGATGCGCGAATACCGCGTCGGCGACAGCCTGCGCCAGATCGACTGGAAGGCCACCGCGCGCGCGCGCAAACTCATTTCGCGCGAATACCAGGACGAGAAGAATCAGCAGTTGCTGATGGTCGTCGACACCGGCCGGCGCATGCTCGCGCACGAAGGCGGGCTGTCGCACTTCGACCGCGCGCTCGACGCCACACTGGTCGTGTCCTACATCGCGCTCAAGCGCGGCGACGCGGTCGGCCTGTTCACCGCCGGCGGCGAACAGCGCTGGGTCGCCCCGCAGCGCGGCATGGCCGCGATCGACACCCTGCTGCGCGCCAGCTACGACCTGCAGCCGGTGCCGGTCGCTACCGACTACCTCGCCGCCGCCACCGAACTGGCCCTGCGCCAGCGCCGCCGCGCCCTGGTGATGCTGGTGACGAACCTGCGCGACGAAGACATCGAGGACGTGCTCGGCGCCGTGCGCCTGCTGCAGCGCCGCCATCTGGTGGTCGTCGCCAGCCTGCGCGAACGCGACCTCGACGAAGTCCTCGAACAACCGGTCGACGACGTCCGCAGCGCGGTCCGCGCCGCCGCCGCCGCCCGCTACATCGCCCAGCGCGCCGCTGCCCACGACCTGCTGCGCAATCACCGCGTCAGTGTGCTCGACGTCACCTGCGAACAGCTGCCGGCGGCGTTGGTGGAGCAGTATCTGTCGATCAAGCGCAGCGGGATGCTCTGATCCGCCGCCGCGCACAGGAACCACGATGTCCGCCCGCCGCATCGTTCTGCGCCCCGCCGTCCCCGCCGATGCACCACTGCTGCGGCGCTGGGACGATGAGCCGCATGTGGTCGCCTCCGATCCCAACGACGACTGGCAGTGGGAAGAAGAACTGCAGCGTTCGCCGCCGTGGCGCGAGCAGCTGATGGCGGAGGTGGACGGCCGGCCGATCGGGTTCGTGCAGATCATCGACCCCGCGCTGGAGGACAGTCGTTACTGGGGCGATGTCGCGCCGAACCTGCGCGCGCTGGACATCTGGATCGGCGAGGCGGATGCGCTGGGCCAGGGCTACGGCACGCTGATGATGCGCGCGGCGCTGGCGCGCTGTTTCGCCGCGCCCGAGGTCGAGGCGGTGCTGATCGATCCGCTGGCCTCGAACGCCGATGCGATCCGGTTCTATCGCCGCTTCGGTTTCGTGTTCGTCGAGGCGCGCGATTTCGGCGCCGATCACTGCCATGTGCACCGGCTGTCGCGTGCGGATTACGCGCGGTGGCGGGAAGACCTCCGGAGCCGCGACTGATGCGCTGGTCGCGCGCGCTGCTGGCCTGGCTGCTGATCGTGCTCGCCGAAACCGTGCACGGGATCCTGCGGCAACTGTTGCTGGCGCCGGCGATCGGCGATCTGCCGGCACGTCAGGTCGGGGTGTTCGTCGGCTCGGCGATCATCTTCGCCGTCGCCTGGCTCACGATCCGCTGGATCGGCGCACGCCGCGTCCGCGAACAGTTCGCGATCGGCGTGGTGTGGGTGGCGCTGATCGTCGCCTTCGAGATTTCGCTCGGCCTGGCGCTCGGTTACTCGCGCGAGCGCATGCTCTCGGACTACGACCTCGCGAACGGCGGCTGGATGGGTTTCGGCCTGCTGTTCCTGCTCTGCGCGCCATGGCTGGCGGCGCGGGCGCGGCGCGTGTCGCTCACGTCCGACTGATACGGATCACCGGAACCGCGGACCGCGCGCGCGGGTTTCGAACGCCCCGGCGCATCGGTCGATCGGCGTATTCGCGCGAAAAACGGCTTGCGGCCGCGGCGCCGATCCGGGTGTACTGTGGGCGTTGCGCTGCCTCGCGCCGCAGGACACCGGTGCGCGTCATCCGATCCCGAGGCCGCGGAGCGCCGCGCGACGCCATCACCCGCACCGACACGCCAGGAGGGCATCATGCCGCATCAAGCTTCGGATGGCCGTCAACCGGCCCAGGGAATCGACAACGCCTACATCGCCACCCAAGCCGATCTGCAGTCGCACGTCGACGCGCAGGCGGTGGTGGATGCGATGCGTCCGGGTCTGCCGCAGTTCGATCTGTCCAATCCCAACCGCTACGTGTTCGTCGCCGCGTTCGACGGTACCGGCAACGACGCCACCCAGACCGAGGACAGCGTCACCAACGTCCACCGCTTGTACGAGGATTTCGACCGCTTCATCCACGGCGACGGTCCCGATCGCCCCGGTTTCAGTCGTATGCACGCGCGCTACATCGAGGGTCCGGGCACCCAGTCCGGCAGCCTGGAAAGCACCCAGGACGGCATGGACGGCCGCACCGTGCAGGATCGCGTGTTCGAGATGTACAAGGATCTCGGCGACAAGGTCCGGCAATGGAAGTCGGAAAATCCGGACGCCGAAGTCGGCGTCGTCACCTTCGGATTCAGCCGCGGCGCGGTCGAAGCCGCGGAGTTCGCTTCGGTGATCGGCAAGTACGGCATCCACGCCGATGTGCAGTACGCGACCCAGCAGGACGACGATGTCCGCAACTACAAGCAGACATGGGGCGAGTACATGCGCGGTCAGCCCGGTTCGGTGCCGGTCGACGCCGAGTTCCGCAATCTCTCCGATCCGCTGATCGCGCCGGGCAAGGTGCCGATCGTCGCCGGTCTGTTCGATCCGGTCGCCACCGGCGTCGCCGCCGACCGCCAGGACCGCGAGCTGCCGAAGGACATCACCGCCGCGCTGCAGCTCACCGCGCGCGACGAGCATCGCGTGTTCTTTCCGGTGAACGACATCGTCAATGCCGACGTCGTCGGCCGCCGCGAGGAGGATCCGGCGCGTCCGGAGCGGATCGCCAATCTCACCGTCGCCGGCTGCCATTCCGATGTCGGCGGCGGATACGCCGACGGCCAGGGCCTGGCGCTGTCGTCGAAGAACATCATGGGCGCGTATCTCAACAACATGATCGGACGCGAGATCTGCCGCGAGGTCGCGGTCGATCCCCGGGAGTGCGTGGTCCACGACTCCAACGTCGGCGCGATGCAGAAGGCCGGTCGGGCGCAGACCGGCTACTGGTTCGCCGATCGCACCGAAACCGGGGTCACGCTCACGCCGGACGGCAGGTATCAGGTGATGTCCGGCATCGATCCGAATCTCCACGGCGCCAAGCGCGTGGAGATGCCGTCGGTGAACACCGCGCTCACCGAGACGACCGACGACGGTCTGCGGGCGCGACCGGAACGCGTGGAAGCGCGGCTGGATAAGCGTGCGCACGACGACCATACGCCGCAGCCGCCGAACACCAAATTGCCGCTGGAAGCGCCGCGCGAGGCCGATCCGGTGAAACTGCTGCTCGAAAGCTCGACCCGCATCTCGAACCTGATGGACCGCGACGCCAATCCGGGCAGCGCCGCGATCCTGCACGAATTCGCGCATGCCGACGAGACCCGGCATTCGATCCTCAGCGTCGGCGACTCCCCGCAGGGACGGCTGTCGGCAGCGGTCGCGCTCGCCGCGAGGGAGGAAGGCATGGACCGCATCGGCGAAATCTTCTTCAACGAGGACCGGACGCAGCTGATCATCGCCGACCGTCGCGACAACCACGACGATCTGGCGAAGTTCGGAATCGTCGATATCGCCGAAGCGCTGGGTTCGCCGATGCGCGAGCATCTGCAGAGTCTGGATCCCGCGCTGGTGGGCCACGGTGCCCGTGGACCGACGCTGTACGATCAGGCGCACGGCCTGGTGGTGCAGCAGCAGGTGATGGGACACCTGAGCTTCGCCACCGACGCCGAGCGCATCGATGCCGCGGCCGACATCGCGCGTCAGGCCCGCGCCGACGGGCTCACCGCGATCCAGGGGCTCGCGATCGTGCGTCCGGACGAGGGAGGGCCGACCCGGATCGCCGCGCTGCAGGACGGCGATGCGCCGCGGCAATCGCAGCCGGTGGCGGTCCCGCAGCCGGACGACGCACCGCTGCAGCAGGCCCATGCCCCGCGTGCGCACGGCCTGTCGTGATCAAGCTGTCAGAGCATGCTGTCATGAGCACGCGGTCGTGAGCGGCCGCGGCGGCTGAAGATCGGCTTCCGTCGCAGCCGGGGACGGCTGCGACGGCGCGACGGTCGGGGATCGCGCGGTAACGCCGCCCTGGCGAGCCGCGCCGGCGACCGGTCACCGGTCAGCGCGGCGCGTCGGCCCGGGTCGCGCGGCACAGCGCCCAGACCACGCACAGCAGGCCGCCGAGCGAGCAGACGCTGGCCAGCGTGCGCAGCATCGAGAACACCGACGACATGCCGCCGCCGCCCGAGAGCGAGACGCCCAGCAGCACGGACACTGCGAGCCCTGCGCAGGACGCGCCGAGCATGACCCCGATGCCGATCAGTCCGAGCCGTCGTTCGGGTCCCGGGCGGGCGTTGGTCAGCAGCAGCGCGAGCGCGACGCCCAGCGCGAACAGTTCGGGGATGGCGTAGGTCAGCAGCGACAGCCAGTAGGACTGCATGCGTGGATCTCCGTCGTGTGCGGCGTCAGTCCGCGGTGACCAGTGCGGCGTGGCGTGCGTGCAGCTCGGCGTACACCGGATCGGTCTCCGGGCGCACGCCGTACCACAGGAAGAAACTCTCCGCGGCCTGTTCGACCAGCATGCCGAGACCATCGACGGCATCGCGCGCCTGCGCGGCGCGGGCCCAGGCGAGGAACGGGATCGCGGCCTCGCCGTAGCTCAGATCGACCGCCGCGGTGCGGCTGCCGACCAGCGACATCGGCAGCGCCGGCAGTGCGCCGTGGCGCGCGGCGGAGGTCGCGTTGAGGATCAGGTCGAATTCGCCGAGCGTGCCCAGATCGGCGAGATAGCGCGAATGCACCCGGCCGGGTTCGCCGAGCAGATCGGCCAGCGCGTCGGCCTTGGCCGGGTCGCGGTTGACGATGGTCAGCTCGCCGATGCCGGCGTCGAGCAGCGACGGCGCGACCCCGCGCGCGGCACCGCCGGCGCCGAGCAGCAGCGTGCGTCGGCCGCGCAGGTCGAGGCGATGACGATCGGCGAGGTCGCGGATCAGCCCGGCGCCGTCGGTGTTGTCGCCCAGCCAGCCGGTGTCGTGGCGAATCAGGGTGTTGACCGCGCCCGCGCGCTGCGCGCGCTTGCTCAGCAGATTGCACAGCGCGGCCGCGGGCTGCTTGTGCGGCAGGGTCACGTTCGCGCCCTGGCCGCCGCTTTTCGCGAACGAGGCCAGTGCGCCGGCGAAATCGCCGGGCGCGCATTCGATCGCGGTGTACTCCAGCGCGATCCCGGTCTGCTGCCCGAAGGCCCTGTGGATCTTCGGCGACAGCGAATGCAGGACCGGGTGTCCGAACACGGCGTAGCGCTTGGTCATGACGAACTCCTCGCGATCGGGATCAGTGCGCGTCGCGCAGCCAGCGGGCGGCGTCGAGCGCGAAATAGGTCAGCACGCCGTCGGCGCCGGCGCGCTTGAACGCCAGCAGCGCCTCCAGCGCGCAGGCGCGTTCGTCCAGCCAGCCGTTCTGCGCGGCGGCCTTGAGCATCGCGTACTCGCCGCTGACCTGATACACGAAGGTCGGCGCGCCGAAGCGCTCCTTCACCCGACGCACGATGTCGAGATACGGCAGGCCGGGCTTGATCATCACCATGTCCGCGCCTTCGTCCAGATCCAGCGCGACCTCGCGCAGGGCCTCGTCGCCGTTGGCCGGATCCATCTGGTACGAATACTTGTTGCCCTTGCCGAGCGCGCCGGCCGAGCCGACCGCGTCGCGGAACGGGCCGTAGTAGCTGCTGGCGTATTTCGCGGCGTAGCTGAGGATGCGGGTGTGGATGTGGCCGGCGACTTCCAGCGCCTCGCGGATCGCGCCGATCCGGCCGTCCATCATGTCGCTGGGCGCGACCACGTCGGCGCCGGCGCGCGCGTGCGACAGCGCCTGCTGCACCAGCGCTTCGACGGTTTCGTCGTTGACCACGTAGCCGCTGTCGTCGATCAAACCGTCCTGGCCGTGCGAGGTATACGGGTCGAGCGCGACGTCGGTGATGACGCCCAGCTCCGGAAAGCGCTGCTTGAGCGCGCGCACCGCGCGCTGCATCAGGCCCTCGTCGTCCCAGGCGGCGACGCCGTCCAGCGACTTGGCCTCCGGCGCGGTGACCGCGAACAGCGCGAGCGCGGGGATGCGCAGTGTGCTGGCCTGTTCGGCGACCTTCAGCAGTTCGTCGATCGACAGGCGCTCGATCCCGGGCATCGAGCCCACCGGCGCGCGGCCGGACAGTTCGTGGACGAAGACCGGGTAGATGAGATCGTCCGCGGTCAGGACGTGTTCGCGCATGAGCCGGCGCGAGAACTCGCTGCGGCGCATGCGGCGGAGGCGGGTCATGGGATAGGTCATGGGCGCATGATACGCGCGCGGGGCGGGCCCGACTTGATCGTGCGCAGGACCGATGCGGCTGTGCGCATGGCGCGCAGCGGCGGGTCGAGACCCGCCCCCGGAACATGTCCGGGGCAGGCTCTACAATCCCCCAATGCCCACGCTCCGCACCCTGCCGCCGCTGGCCCGCGTCTGCCTGCTGTTCCTCGGCGGACTGGCGCTGCTGTGCTGGCTGGGGCCGCTGTTCGTGCCCTTCGATCCGCACCGGCCGGACTGGTCGGCGCTGTCGGTGGCGCCCGGCGTCGACGGTCACTGGTTCGGCACCGACGCGATCGGCCGCGACGTGCTGGCGCGGACCCTCGCCGGCGGGCGGCTGTCGCTGACGATCGGCCTGCTCGCCAGTCTCGTCGCGCTGGCGCTGGGGCTCGGCATCGGCGCCAGCGCCGGGCTCGCCGGCGGCTGGCCGGAGCGGCTGGTGGTGCGCGCGCTGGATGTCGCCAGCGCCCTGCCTTTCCTGCTGATCGTGATCCTGCTGCTGACCCTGTTCGAGCGCTCGCTGTGGCTGCTGCTGGCGGCGATCGGCGGCTACGTCTGGATCGATCTGGCGCGGGTGATGCGGGCCGAGGCCGCGCGCCTGCGCGAGGCGCCGTTCGTGCTGGCGGCGACCGCGATCGGCGCGTCGTTCCGCCAGCGCCTGCAGTGGCATGCGCTGCCGAATCTGCTGCCGCTGGCGTTCGTGTATCTGGGCATGATCCTGCCCCAGGCCATTCTGGTCGAAAGCTTTCTCGGCTTCCTCGGCCTGAGCGTGGACGAGCCCTCGGCGAGCTGGGGCACGCTGCTGGCCGAAGGCGTGCAGGAGCTGGACAGCGCGCCGTGGACGCTGCTGTTCCCGGCCGGTTTTCTGGTCGCCACCCTCGCCGCGTTCCAGTTCCTCGGCGACAGCCTGCGCGACTGGCTGGACGTGCGCGGCGCCGGCGTCGACGTGAAGGCGGCGGCATGAGCCTGTCGCTGCGCGCGCTCGAAGTGCATGCCGGCGCGCGCCGGCTGCTCGGGCCGCTGGATCTGGATCTGGCGCCGGGGCGCTGCCTGGGCGTGGTCGGCGAAAGCGGCAGCGGCAAGAGCCTCACCGCGCTGTCGCTGCTCGGCCTGCTGCCGCCGGGCCTGCGCGCGAGCGGCACCCTGGCGCATGCGGGCGGCACGGTCGCGCTGGGCGCGCGGGTGGCGCCGGCGCACGCCGCGCTGCGCGGGCGGATGCTCGGCTGGGTGCCGCAGGACCCGCTGGCCGCGCTGCATCCGCTGCGCACGGTCGGCGCGCAGTTGACCGAAACCCTGCGCGCCCACGGCCGCACCGCGACCGAGGCATCGCGGCTGCTCGCGCGTGTGCATCTGCCCGATCCCGAGGCCGCGCTGCGCCGCTGCCCGCACCAGTTCTCCGGCGGCCAGCGCCAGCGCATCGCGATCGCGCTGGCGCTGTGCAGCGGGCCCACGTTCCTGATCGCCGACGAACCGACCTCGGCGCTCGACGCGCGGATCGCGCGCGAAGTCCTTGATCTGCTCGATGCGCTGCGTCGCGAGGACGGACTCGGGCTGATGCTGATCAGCCACGATCTGCCGCTGGTCGGCGCCTACGCCGAGGACGTGCTGGTGCTGCGCCGCGGCGACGTGGTCGAACGCGGACCGACCCGCGCGGTGTTCGCCGCACCGGCGCACGCCTACACGCGGGAGTTGATCGAGGCCGATCGGTTGCCGATGGCGGCCGAAAACACCTTGTCGTCCCAAGCCGCAGGCGAGGGATCTGCT